>NZ_JBSGBN010000068.1:0-51428 GCF_053601275.1 Streptomyces sp. NPDC004752
GTGAGCGCGCACGGTCGTGGAATCGACCGACACGTCCCAGTCGATCCCGCCGACAGCGTCCTGTTCCGCCTGGACCCGAGCCAGCAGGCGCTCCCAGGTCCCATCGGCCGACCAGCGCCGATGCCGCTTGTACACCGTCTGCCACGGGCCGAACCGCTCCGGCAGGTCACGCCACTGAACACCCGTCCGCACACGGAAGAGGACACCGTCGATCACTCTGCGGTGATCGCTCCACCGGCCACCACGAGTCCCACCACGAGGCAGGAACGGCTCAAGCCGCTCCCACTCCGCATTCGTCAAAGCCCCACGACCAGTCACACAACACAGCCTGGACCGCAAGCCAGGCGCTGTCAGGAGATCCGAGAAACAGAACCTAGCCGCCCCTGGAAATGCTCGGCTCCGACAACAAGACGATCACCGGCATGGAGCCCGACCTGATGAACGCCATCGGCGAAGTGCTCGGCGTCAAAGTGAAGTTGACCAAGGCCAGCTTCGACAGCATGGTCGCCGGCGTCCAGGCCCACCGCTACAACCTCGCCATTCAGGCGATGCTGGACACGCCGGAGCGTCAGAAGTTCGTCACCTTCGTCGACTGCTTCAAGACCTCCAGCTCGATCCTGGTGACCAAGTCCCGTGCCTCAGCCGTCGGTTCGCTGGCCGATGTGTGCGGCCTGAACGTCGCCGTCGAGCAGGGCACCGCCCAGGTCGACGACGTCAAAGAGCAGTCCGCCAAGTGTTCCAAGGCAGGCAAGACCGCCGCCCACACACTGGTCTTCCCCAACTCGGCGGCCGGTTTCCAAGCCGTGTCCACCGGCCGGGCGGACGCCTTCGTCGGCGGTACGCCCACCATCGCCTACCAGGCACAGCAGTCCAACGGCCAGATGAAGGCGGTCGGGAAGCCCTATCGCTTCCTGCGCTACGGAATCCTGGTCGACAAGAGCGACACCCAACTGGTTCAGGCTGTGCAGAAGGCTCTGCAGCAACTCATCGACAACGGCTCGTACACCAAGATCCTCAAGCAGTGGAGCGTCGAGTCCGGCAACATCGGCCGCGCGACCGTGAACGGCGGTGGCGCGAGATGACGCACACTCCTGTCTCCGCTCTCGCACCCGGCGTCGCCGCCAAGCAGTCCGACCTCGACGCGGTCCCGCTGCGCCATCCCGGACGCTGGGTCGCCTCGGCAGTGTTGCTGTTCCTGGTCGTGTTCCTGGTCCAGGGGTGGACCGCCAACCCGCGCATGCAGTGGTCGACGGACGGCACCTACCTGTTCGACCCCACTGTGCTGAGCGGCCTGGGCACCACGCTGTGGCTCACCGTGATCAGCATGGCCATCGGCGGCATCCTGCTCGCCGTGCTGCGGATGTCCGCCAACCCGGTCCTGTCGTCGCTGAGCGGCATCTACATCTGGGCCTTCCGCGGGACCCCGCTCCTGGTCCAACTGCTGTTCTGGTACTTCCTGTCAGCGATCGTGCCGCAGATCGGCCTGGGCATCCCCCGGGGCCCGACGTTCGTGCAGTTCAGTACCAACCAGCTGATCGGCCAGATGACCGCGGCCCTGCTCGGACTCGGACTGAACGAGGCCGCGTACATGGCCGAGATCGTCCGGGCCGGCATCGCCTCGGTGGACTCCGGCCAGACCGAGGCCGCCGACGCACTCGGCATGACCCGCGCCCAGACGATGCGGCGGATCGTTCTGCCGCAGGCCCTGCGTGTCATCATCCCGCCGACCGGCAACCAGGTCATCTCCATGCTCAAGACCACGTCCCTGGTCTTCGCCATCGCCGTCCCCGAACTGCTCACCTCCATCCAGGGCATCTACTCGCACAACTTCCAGCAGGTGCCGCTCCTCACCGTCGCCTGCGCCTGGTATCTGCTGGTGACATCGGTGCTCTACATCGGTCAGCACTACCTGGAACGCCGGTTCCTCCGCGGTGCCGGCCACACCCGTCCCCCCGGCGCACTGCAGCGGCTGCGCGCGGCCATCGCCCCCGCCGAAGGAGCGCAGTGACCATCGTCAACGCCCAGGGCGTCCACAAGCGTTTTGGATCCACCGAAGTCCTCAAAGGCATCGACCTGACCGTCGAACCCGGCGAGGTGATGTGTCTGATCGGCCCGTCCGGCTCCGGCAAGTCCACCTTCCTGCGCTGCATCAATCACCTGGAACGCGTGGATGCCGGCCGCCTGTACGTACACGGCAGGCTCGTCGGCTACGAGGAGCGTGCCGGGCGGATCCATGAACTGAACCCCCAGCAGATCGCCAGGCAGCGCCAGGACATCGGCATGGTCTTCCAGCGCTTCAACCTCTTCCCGCACATGACGGCGCTCGAAAACATCACGGAAGCGCCGTCCAGGTCAAAGAGGTGACGAAGAAGGACGCCGTCGCACGTGCCGAGGCGCTCCTCGCCCGGGTCGGGCTTGCCGACAAGGCCGACAGCTATCCGTCCCAGCTCTCCGGCGGCCAGCAGCAGCGCGTGGCGATCGCCCGTGCCCTGGCCATGCAACCCGACCTGATGCTCTTTGACGAGCCGACGTCCGCACTCGACCCCGAACTCGTCGGCGAGGTGCTGGACGTGATGCGCCAGCTCGCCGAGGACGGCATGACGATGATCGTCGTCACCCACGAGATGGGCTTCGCCCGCGAGGTCGGTGACTCACTCGTCTTCATGGACGGCGGCGTTGTCGTCGAATCGGGCAAGCCGTCCGCCGTCCTGAACTCCCCTCAGCACGAGCGCACCCAAGCGTTCCTCAACAAGGTCCTCTAGAACCAGGAATCCATCATGCCGCGTGCAATCGTCATCGGCGCCGATGCGGTGAGCTCCATCACCGCACCTGTCGGCGTCGCCGAGCCGGACCGGACCGGCGCCCCACCGCTAGCCACCGCCACGGACCAGGAACGGTGATGCGCGCTTCTCGTATCGTGAATGCCGCCGACTACAAGCGCGTAGCACGCCGACGGCTGCCCCGGATGGCCTTTGACTTCCTCGAAGGGGCGGTGCTCGACGAGCTGACAAATGAACGCAACATCCGCGACGTGCGGGGGGTCGAGTTCAAGCAGCGGGCATTCCCCTCGGTGAGTGCTCTGCAGACCGATGTATCCATGCTGGGCCAACGCTGCGAGGTGCCGTTCTTCATCGCCCCGATGGGCATGCTCGGCCTCATGCACCCGGACGCCGATGTCGACGTCGCCCGCGCGGCCCACCGGGCCGGCGCCGTCTTCATCCACAGTGCCTGGTCGGGTGTGTCCCTGCCCGAAGTAGCCGCTGCCGCTCCGGGGCACGTGTGGTCGCAGGTGAACTTCTGGAAGGAGCGCGCACACACCGAGCGGCACCTCGCCCAAGCGCGCGACCTGGGCATCGACGTGCTCGTCCTGCCCGGTGACTGCGTTCTGGGCGACAAGCGGGAGCACGATCTGCACCATGGCCTCAACCGGCTGCCTCCGGCGCTCTCTCTGCCCGACCTGCTGTCCTGTGCCGTGCGCCCGCGGTGGGTGTCGAACGTTCTGTTCCGCCGCAAGGTCACCTACGGCAATTACCTGGAGAACGGACGACCGCTGCGGATGTCGCGGATGAAGCCCTGGATGGCCCAGAACGAGGACATGAGCATCACGTGGAGCGACGTCATCCGGGTGCGCGCAGAGTGGCCCGGAAAGATCGTGATCAAGGGCATCATGTGCGCCGAGGACGCGTGGATCGCGCTGGACCACGGCGCCGACGCCATCTATGTGTCGAACCACGGCGGGCGCCAGTTCGATCGGCAGCCGTCGACCATCAGCGTTCTCCAAGAGGTCGTACAGGCCGTCGACGGGCGGTGCGAGGTCTACTGCGACGGGGCCGTCACTCGTGGTGCGGACGCGCTCGCCCACCTCAGCGGCGGGGCCACTGCGGCGGGGCTCGGCCGGTCCGCGGTGTACGCGCTGGCGGCGGGCGGTGAGCAGGCGGTGTCGCGGCTGCTGGGAATCTTCGCCGATGAGTTCACGCAGGCGATGAGGTTCTGCGGTGTGACGAGTGCCCGCGAGGTGACCTCCGAGGTGCGACGCGACCTTCGGCCTCATCGAGGCGTCGCGGTGACGGCGATCGAGAGGTTCCCCGCACAGCCCGAGCCGGCAGCCCTGTCCAGCGACTCGATCCGGGCGGCCGAACTGGTCTTCACGACCGTCATTCCGGTCGGCGCGGACGGCGAGTTGGTCGGGGAGACGATCGAAGAGCAGAGCGAGCAGGTCCTGCGCTGTCTGCGGGCGGAACTGCTTCGCGCTGGATCCGACCTCGACCACGTCCTCCACCTCACGATCTACCTCACCGGCCTCGCCCGACACCGGCCCGCCTTCGACGCGGCCTATCGGCGGTACTTCGGGGAGCGCGTGCCAGTGCGTTGCGCCGTCGGTGTCGCAGAGCCGGCCCGGCCGGACATGCTGGTGGAACTGACCGCGATCGGTGCGCGCACTGTCTCGTCCGACCTGGCCGAGGAGGGGCCGCGCGGGGCGTGAGGCGGCTTCGTTGCCGGATGAGGAAGCGGCAGCCGTGCTTGTGCCGTCCCCATGCCGGACCTCGGCCGGCCAGTGGGCGGATACCCGCCGCAGCCTTCCCGGAGTGGGCGAGGACCTCGGTCACAGCGGCACCCGGAACAGCGGCACCTGGATCTGCGGCGGGCAGATCCCGGCGAACGCTTCGTTCAGGACCCTTCGGGCTCACTTGACCTGGTCGTGGCGTCCCAGGAAGCGGAAGGTGTTCCCCTTCACCTGGAACAGGAAGTACAGCCCGGCCGCCTTCGGGTCCAGGGAGTTGGTGCCGTCGGTGGTGAAGCGGAGGGTTTTGGCGAGTCCCTGGTATGTGACGTCGAACAGGCGCTGGGCCACGGCCCCCGCTTCGATGTCGGCCGTCTTGCCCAGTCTCTCCAGGGTGCGCGTGACCAGTCCCACGGCGTCGTACGCCTCCGGGGACCAGCGCCCGGGTGCCGTGCCGAATCTGGCGCGGTAGGCGGTCCTGAAGGTGCGGGACACGCTGCCGGGGTCGGTGAAGGGGGTGCCGAACAGCCAGTTCCGGCCCGCGGTTCCGGCCTGCTGGAGGAAGGCCGGACGCATGATGTGCCAGGTGCCCAGGCACAGTCCTGTGAAGCCCTCGTCGGCGAGTGCGCGGGCGCAGCGCGCGGCGCGCTCGGGCGAGGTGCCGCTGAAGACGACGGCCTGCGCCTTGGCGGCAAGGGCGGCGCGGACGGCGGGTGCGAAGGCGTCGCTGTCGGCCGCCACGGGGTGGACGCTTGTCGTGCCCTCATGGGGCGGTTTCAGCGAGAGCCAGTTGGTGAGATCCGATCCCGTCCGGCCTGCCGCCCGGTCGTCGATGACGGCGGTGCGGTCGGCCGGTCGTACCGAGGTCAGATAGGTGGTCAGCGGCAACGCCAGGAAGGACTCGGGTGCCCGGGTGACGCGCAGGGTGCGCAGCTGCGACGACGTGAGTCTGTCGTCGTCGACGGAGATCAGCACCATGGCCGTGCGGGCGTCCTGGTAGAGCGGGCCGGCGGCGAGCGCGGCGGTCGCCGTCCCGGGGCCGAGGACCGCGCTCACCCCGGCCTCGGTGAGGCGCCGGGCCGCCTGCTCGGCGCGGGCCGCCTCGCCCCGGTCGTCGACGGTGTCGAGGGCGAGGCGGAAGGTGATGTCCGCGCGCGCGTTGTGCTGCTCCACGGCGAGCCGCGCCCCGCGCTCCTGCGCCACGCCGTCCGCCTTGTTCGCACCGCTGAGGTCGGCCTGGAAGCCGAGGGTGTGCACGGGAAGGGCACCGCCCGAGCCGTCCGCGCCCCCTCCCCCGGCCGTCAGATAGGCGGTGACGCCGCCGCCGACGGCGACCACGGAGGCCGCCGCGCTCCCCATCAGCAGCACGCGCCGTCGGGTCGGCGGGCGGGCGTCCCGCGGGTGCGAGGGCGCCGGGTCGTCGGACGGCGGTTGCCGTGTGGGGCGTCGGGGGGTGGGCACGTCCAGCGCTCGTGCGGAGCGTTCGGCGACCACCCGGAGCACCGCGGGCGGCAGCCAGTGCTCCTTCGTGGCCTCGGGCGTGTCCCGCGCAAGTGAGACCCGCGGGTCACGGAGCGCCGCCGCGACCTCGGCGGCCGTCGGCCGCTCGGCCGGTTCCTTGGCCAGGCAGGCCCCGATCAGAGCCTGGAACTCGCCGGGGACGTCCGTCAGTTCCGGCTCCGCGTGCACCGTGCGGAAGAGGACGCCCGCCGCGTATCCGGTGCCGAACGGGCGGCGGCCCGAGGCCGTGTAGGCCAGGACACAGCCCAGCGCGAAGACGTCGCTGGGCGGGCCGACCTCCGCTGCGCGGGCCTGCGCCTGCTCCGGCGCGAGGAAACCGGGCGTGCCGACGACGGCGTCAGGTGCGGTGAGCGCGGTGGCGCCCGCGGCGCGGGCGATACCGAAGTCGATGAGGCGGGGGCCGTCCAGGGCGAGCAGGACGTTGCCCGGTTTGACATCGCGGTGCACAACTCCCACCGCGTGTACGGCGGTGAGTGCGTCGGCCAGCCGGATTCCCAGGGTCCGTACGCCGGCGACGGGCAGCGGGCCGAAGCCGTCGACCGCCTCCACCAGCGACGGTCCGGGGATGAACTCCGTGGCCAGCCAGGGCTCCCGGGCCTCCGTGTCGGCGGCCACGACCGGCACCAGCCAGTGCCCGGTCAGGCCGCGGACCGCCGTCACCTCGCGCCGGAACCGGGTGCGGAAGGACGGGTCCGCCGCATGTTCGGCGCGGATCGTCTTGAGCGCGACGAGTGCCCCGCCTGCCGTGCGGGCGAGGTAGACGATGCCCATGCCGCCGGCGCCGAGCCTGGCCAGCAGCCGGTGCCCGCCGATGTCCTCGGGGTCGTCGGCCGTCAGGGGCTGCATCAGAAGGCGACCTTGCCCGCGTAGGAGTACCGGCCGTCCTTCACCTCGTACCGGAAGGTCTCGTCCCCCTTGAGCCACCAGCGGTTTTGCTTGTCGAACGCGTATGTCCGCACGAGTCCCTTGTACGTGCCCTTCGTCAGCAGGTCGTACAGCCTGTTTCTGGAGGGCCGTCCGCCGGCCTCGGTGAGGCGGGTGATGACCATCCGGGTCACGTCGTACGCCTCGGCCGCCCAGTACGGGGGTGCGGAGCCGTAGCGTTTTCGGTAGGCGGTGGCGAAGGCGCGGACGGGGGCGGCCGACGGGTCGATGTATGGGGCGAAGATCTGCCAGCCGTCGGCGGCGGTGCCCGCGGCGGACAGGAACTCCGGTGCGGCGGCCGGGTGGCCGAGGACGCGCAGGCCGTTGAAGTCCGTCAGCGCGAGGGCGCGTGCGACGGTCGCGGCGCGGGCGGGGGTGCCCGTGTAGACGAAGCCGTCCGGCTGGTGCGCGACCATCTCGGCGACCAGCGGGGCGAGGTGCTCGGCCAGCCGCGGTACGACACGTGGCTTGTCGGCGATCTTGAGGTAGCTGAGGCTCTGGAACATCGTGTGGCCGAGCTCCCAGGCCGGGATGCCGCCGTCGCGGTCGATCAGCACGCTCACCCGCCGGGCGCCCTGGGCCTGGAGGGAGAGGGCGGCCGTGACGGGCAGGCTCGTGTAGCCGGGGACGGCCTGGAGGAAGTGGCGAGGCTCCCGGGTGCCGTACACGGACTGCGCGGAGGAGGCCGTGAGCTGGGGGACAAGCTGTTCGTCGTAGCTGTCGAGGCTCGCCCCGGTGGTCTCGTCGCCGGTCGAGCCGATGACGGCTAGCAGGTCGCGGTCGGCGGCGAGGGTGCAGGCCACCTCGGCGGCCCGGGTCGCGTCGCCCCGGTCGTCGACCGTCTTGAGGGTGAGCGTGAAGGGCTTGCTCTCGTGGGAGTTGAACTGCTCGACGGCCAGCCGTATCCCGCGTTCCTGGGCCTGTCCGAGAGTTTTCTGCGGCCCCGTCAGATCGGCCTGGACGCCGAGGGTCCAGCGGCGGGCACGGGAGGAGGCGGCCGACGCGGTGTCGTCGTCGCGCCGTGCGGCCCACAGGGCGGCACCGCCACCGGCCGCGAGCAGGGCCGCACCGCCGAGCAGCAGGAAACGGCGGCGGCCGGAGGGGCTGCGCGTTTCCGGTGCGTCTGCGGGAACTTCCGTCTGCTGTTCATCCGTTGTCGCTTCGAGAACCGTCGCCTCGATGTCCGGGAGGGCGAGCATCGCGGCGGAGCGGTCCGCGATCAGTCGTACGACCGCGTCGGGCAGCCAGTCGACGGGGTCGTGGGGTGTGTCCTCGGCCAGCGTCTCGTCCACCTCGCGGGCGGTGGGCCGGGCGGCCGGATCCTTGGCGAGGCAGCGTTCCAGGAGCGCGCGTGTGTCGTCGGGGACACCGTCGAGGTCGGGCTCGTCGTGCACCGTGCGGTAGAGGAGGGCGTCCACGGCAGCGTTGCCGAAGGGCGGGCGCCCGGTGGCGGCATAGGAGAGGAGACAGCCGAGGGCGAAGACATCACTGGCGGGCGAGGCGGGCTGCGCCTGGGCCTGCTCCGGGGCGAGGAAGCCGGGTGTGCCCACGACCATGTCGGCCGAGGTGAGCGCCGTCTCTTCGGTGGCACGGGCGATGCCGAAGTCGATCAGGCGCGGGCCGTCGACGGCGAGCAGCACGTTGCCGGGTTTGACGTCACGGTGGACGAGTCCCGCGTCGTGTACGGCGGTCAGGGCGCGGGCCAGCATCCGGCCGAGGACGCGTACGGCGCGCGACGGCAGCGGACCGCAGGCGGCGACGGCCTCGGCGAGCGAGGGGCCGGGCACGAACGCGGTGGCGAGCCAGGGTGCGGCCGCGTCCGGGTCGGCGCCGGTGACCGGCACCGCCCAGGGGCTGTCCACGCGCCGGGCGGCGGCGACCTCACGGCGGAAGCGCGCCCGGAACTCGGCCTGGTCGGCGTACTCGGGCAGGATCACCTTGACGGCGGCCAGCTCCCCCGACTCGGCCCGCCCGAGATAGACGACGCCCATGCCTCCGGCGCCGAGCCGGGCCAGCAGACGGTGGCCGCCGATGCGGGCCGGGTCGGAGGGGGTGAGCTTCTCGGTCATCAGCGGTCGCCCTTCGTGCCGACGCCGGGCTCCGACGTGTTGCGTTCGATCGCGGCTCTGAGGCGGGTGCGCATGCCGACGTGCGGATCCCGCAGCCGGTCGAACAGATCGGACCGGTCCCAGCCCTTGGCGCCCTTGGCGGAGACGGCGAGGGTGAACTGGCCGATGCGGGTCTGCTCCCAGAGGTAGGGGTGGGGGCCGCCGACTTCGGCGCCCGTGTAGCTGCCGAGCTCGGTGAGGGAGTCCTCGGCGTACTCGTTCCCGGACTCACCGAAGGAGTTCGGGACATCGTTCAGGGACGTGATCACCTCGTCGGAGCGCAGTTGCTGCGTGGGGCAGCGCATCATCTCCTCCAGGACCTCGGCGTTCTCCCAGTCGGCCTGCTCGGCGGTGCGGTGTACCGTGACGACGGCGCTCAGCCGCAGCGGACCCTTGGCGCCGCTCGCCGGTATCTCGTAGGAGCGGGTCAGGGTGGCGACGATGTCCTTCGGGAGCGTCTGCTGGTGCCAGACACAGTCGTCGCCGAGGACCGCCCAGCGCCGCGGGTCGCTCTCGTACGGGGTCCGGCGTACGGCGCCGGGGCCGAAGGCGGCGGGGTCCGGGATGACGTCCCGGATCAGGGCGGTGGCCTGGGCCGTCGTCGTCGGCAGTTTGGCAGGATCGCTGTCCACGAGGGTGGTCGGCGACGGGCCGGCGGTCGTCGTGGCACCGGTCTTCGTCGCAGGCGTCGATGCGGACGGCTCGCCTTCACCGGAGGTACAGCCGACGAGCACCAAGCCGCACACCGTGACGGCGCAACCGAGGCGCACCGTTTCCCTGACTACGACCACAAGTCCCCCTGGAATCCCCGGTCCACCATGCGTCCGCCGTGATGCTAAGTGGTAACCGGCGTGACCGGACAACCAGGTGACGATCACGTGGCACAGCCGTTCCCTACCTGTCACACACCCGGCACACACCCGGCGCAGACCTGACACCGCGCCCCCGTCGGGCCGCATGACCTGCGAATTCAGATCGGCTGTGTGGTCAGCTTCGAAGGTGCACGCGGCTGGGCACAACTCACGCTCGGCGTCGTCGCGTTCTGTGCAGGGGCCCTTTCCCTCGGGCAGGTCCTGATCGCCCTGTTCACGTGATGTGAACAGGGCCCGGCACACACAGCGCGAACCGCGATCGTTGTCCGGCGGGCACATCATGATCGGTAGGCTTCGTCTCACCGGCCGGGGCCGTCGAGCCCCGCCGCGCCGGTGCGTATCCAGATCATGGATACATGGGGGAACATCCGACATGTCAGTGTTGAGAAAGTGGTCTGCCCTGGGGTGCGTCGCACTCCTGTGCGTCGTCGCCACCGCTTGCGGAGACGGCGGAGGGGGCGGGGGCAGTGCGGATCCGGTGCAGGAGTCGACGAGCGCCGCGGAGGTCACGCCGTCGGCTGAGTCGCCGAAGCCGCCTGAGCCGCGCGGCCCCGCACTGACGATCGACCGTGGGGACGGCATCGGCGTTTTTGAGATGCGGGTGGTCTCCGCCGTGCTCACCACCAAGAGGTTGGAGAACGCGGCGCTCGACACGGATGAGAACGCCCTGCAGCTTCAGGTGGTGGTCCGGTCGAAGGACCCCGTCCGGAACGTTCTCGCCCCCGCCGAGCAGGTGGTGAGCGTCGTGCCCAGCGCATGCGCAACGTCCGACTGTATGAGCGGCTACTTCGACAACGCCACCCGTTTCTTCTCCGAGAGCGAGGTGGACGAGAACGGGCAGGGGCCGGGCGTGGGGGGAGTGGGCCCCGGTGACCCGCTGGAGGCCGGAACGGACTACTACTCCACGTGGGAGGCCGTGTTGAGCACGGACGAGGACCTCGCCGGAGCGAAGCTGTGCGAACTCGACTTCAAACCCACCAACTGCATTGAGCTGGGCGAGGTGGCCAAGGGAGCCGGCGTGCAGTGACCACGTCGAAGCCGAGTTGCACCAGGTCGGCGTAGTCGGCCCGCGCGTGGGGCAGCCGTGACCGGCCACTGGTCGGTCACGGCTGCCCCGAGCCGACTGCGCGGGCCGCGCGGGCGTCAGTGGGACGCCGAGCACCGCATGCGGACGTATGCGCACCGGATGTGGGCGTATGCGCGCCGGATCAGCGGGTCGTCGTTCCGCGGCGGCCCGCTTGTCATCGGTGCTGGAACGGCCGCGATCGACCACCCTGCGCGGTGTGGGGGTAGGGCCGGTCGGCCCTACCCCCGACACGACGACCGCGGCGACGATGGACCGATGTTCCAGAACGACACCTTTCGCGCACTCGACCGGCGGGAATCCCTGCGCCTGCTCGCCAAGGTGCCGGTCGGTCGCGTGGTCTACACCCGGCAGGCGCTGCCCGCGGTCCTCCCCGTCAACTTCTCCCTGGACACGGACGCCTCCGTCATCCTGAGCAGCTCGCCGGACTCGGACCTCGTACGCGCCATCGACGGCGTCGTGGTCGCCTTCGAGGCGGACGAGTTCGATGCGCCCACCCGGTCCGGCTGGAGCGTGGTCGTCACCGGACGGGCCACCGTGGTGACCGATCCCGTCGAGAACGAGCGTCTGTCGCAGATCGGGCCGTCGTCCTGGATGCCCCTGCATGAACCGGTGTTCGTACGGAGAGTCCGAGATGGTCACCGGACGCGAACTCAGGGCAACGCGCGCCACGCGGTGAGACACGGCCCGCCGCTCTGCACATGCCCGCCGTTCTTCGCGTACCCGCGCCGCTCTGCGCATGCCCGCCGCACGGACGGCGCGCCACCCTGAACCGCCGGCCGTCGGCTTCCCGGTCTCCAGCGCGGTGCCGTGCCGTTCATCGGCGGCGGCCGACCGCGTCGGCGCGGCAGCGGTTCGTACGCCGGGTCAGCCGGAGGTATGCGGCGGCGGTGGCGAGCGACAGCCCGACCACCGCGGCGGGCAGGACGGCGACGGCCCACCGGTCCGTTCCGTGCTCGGGCTGTGCGACCGCTCCGAGGGCCGCCACGGTGGCGACCGGCCCGAAGCCGATCAGCGCGGCGACGACGGTCCGGGCCCGTGCCGTGGCGGGTGGTTGCCCGGTGCGGCCCAACTCCGCCCAGTCCCGGGCGGTTTCACGCGTCTCGCGGCGGCGCTGGACGGCCGCGCCGGCCCGCAGGCCCACCGTGGCGACGGCACCGGCCATTGCCGCCGCGCACGGTATCCACCAGTTCTTCGAGACGAGCAGCAGTACCGCGACGAGCCCGCTCGTGGTCCAGCCGCTGAGGCAGGCAGCCGCGGCGCCGCGCCGGGAGACGGGCCGGTCGGCTCCCGCGCGCAGGTCCGCGAGAGCCGGCAGGTACCAGACGGAGCCCGACACGGTCACCGTCGCGAGTCCCAGGGCGAGCACCGCTTGGGGCATGGTCTACCTCGCCTCCTCGAACGCGGCGATCTCGGGGTGGTGCTGATCGAACGCGGCGATCTCGGGGTGGTGAAGGTCGAATGCCGGGGACTCGCTGCGGATACGAGGGAGTCGGGCGAAGTTGTGGCGCGGCGGCGGGCAGGAGGTCGCCCACTCCAGCGAACGGCCGTAGCCCCAGGGGTCGTCGACCTCGACCGGCTTGCCGTACTTCGCGGTCTTCCAGACGTTGTAGAAGAAGGGCAGGATCGACAGGCCGAGCAGGAACGCCCCTATCGTGGAAAGGGTGTTGAGTGCGGTGAAGCCGTCGGCCGCCAGATAGTCGGCGTACCGGCGGGGCATGCCCTCGGCGCCCAGCCAGTGCTGCACCAGGAACGTGAGGTGGAAGCCCACCGTGAGGGTCCAGAACGTGATCTTCCCGAGGCGCTCGTCGAGCATCTTGCCGGTGAACTTGGGCCACCAGAAATGGAATCCGGCGAACATCGCGTACACGACCGTGCCGAAGACGGTGTAGTGGAAGTGTGCGACGACGAAGTACGAGTCGGAGACGTGGAAGTCCATCGGCGGTGACGCCAGGATCACTCCGGTCAGACCACCGAAGACGAACGTGATCAGGAAGCCCGTGGTCCACAGCATCGGTGTCTCGAAGGACAGTGAGCCCTTCCACATGGTGCCGATCCAGTTGAAGAACTTCACGCCGGTCGGCACGGCGATCAGGAACGTCATGAAGGAGAAGAACGGCAGCAGAACGCCGCCGGTGACGTACATGTGGTGCGCCCACACCGTCACGGACAGGCCGGCGATGGCGATGGTCGCGGCGATCAGGCCCAAATAACCGAACATCGGCTTCCGGCTGAAGACCGGGATGACCTCGGAGACGATGCCGAAGAACGGCAACGCCAGGATGTACACCTCCGGATGGCCGAAGAACCAGAACAGGTGCTGCCACAGCAGCGCACCGCCGTTGGCCGCGTCGAAGACGTGGCTGCCGAACTTGCGGTCGCACTCGAGCGCGAACAGCGCCGCGGCCAGGACCGGGAACACGATCAGGATCAGCAGGGCGGTCAGCAGGACGTTCCACACGAAGATCGGCATCCGGAACATCGTCATGCCCGGCGCGCGCATGCACACGATCGTGGTGATGAAGTTGACCGCGCCAAGGATCGAGCCGAAGCCGGACAGCGCCACGCCCATGATCCACAGGTCGGCACCGAGGCCCGGTGAGTGGACGGCGTCCGACAGCGGGGCGTAGAGGAACCAGCCGAAGTCGGCGGCACCGCCCGGGGTGAGGAAGCCGAAGGCGGCGATCGACGAGCCGAACAGGAAGAACCAGAAGGCCAGCATGTTCAGCCGCGGAAAGGCGACGTCCGGCGCGCCGATCTGCAACGGCATGATCCAGTTGGCGAAGCCGGTGAACAGCGGCATCGCGAACATCAGCAGCATGATCGAGCCATGCATCGTGAATGCCTGGTTGAACTGCTCGTTCGACATGAACTGCAGGCCCGGCCGGGCCAGCTCGGCGCGCATCAGCAGCGCCATCACCCCGCCGACGATGAAGAACACGAACGCGCTGACCAGATACAACGTCCCGATCTTCTTGTGGTCGGTGGTCGTCAGCCAGTCCGTCCAGGACGGCCGTGCGCGCGGCGCCTCCTCTCCGCGGCCGGAAGTCCCCACAGCCGCGGAGATCACCGCCCTGTCCCTCGGCCTCTCGGTCTCCACCTGCGGTTGCTGCGTCTCGTCCACCGGACGGTGTCCTCCCCTTCTGCCATTGAGCGACGAACCGGGAAGTGCCATGGGGGCGGGTATGAACCCGGCCTTCCCAGCCGCCGCCTCATGATCGCCGCAGCGGTACCTGGGGCAGATAGGGCCGAACAGCCCCGGATCGGCCCTCGAATGGGGTCCAACGGGCCCACTTCAGGCCACGGCGAAAGTGGCCTGCCCGGAACCTCGTGGTGTGCCGGTGCCGTCCGGGCCGTACCCGAACCGGATCAGCATGTGCGGATGGCACCGCTTGTGGTGCGGCGGAGCCATCGCGGCCCGCAGCGCGGGCCATTCCATGGCCTGGTGCAACAGTGAGGTGCGCAGACCGTGGGCGGTCGCCGTGAGCAGCACGTACTGCAGCGCCTGACCTGCGCGCAGCCAGTCCTCCCTCCGGTCGTGGGGTGTCCACAGCAGGGCCAGCTGCACATGGCGTTCGAACCACAGGGCGGGCCGGCGGACGACGGGCAGCGGGCCGGTGAAGTCCCGCATCGGTATCCGCCGGCCCGCGTCGGGCGGGCCGAGGGCGGTGAGGGGAATGCCGTAGGGGGTGGTTGCTCCCGGCGCGGTGATCCAGGCGAGGGTTTCGGCTGTACGTGCCGGGTGGGCCTGGTTGCGCGCTTCGGCCGCGGCGGTCAGGCGCAGCAGCCGCCGCGTACCGGCGATATCCGGGATGTGCAGGCGTGCGGCGGCGGCGTGCGCGGCCGCCGCCATCTCCGTCACGATCCGCTCGGGCACCGGGCGTCCGGTGAACGGCAGACGGCTCGTGTGCCGCCGTGCGATGGCCTCGTGGAGACCCGGGTCCGGCGGTTCGTCGTTCGTGCCGAGCGGGCCGGACAGTCGTACGGCGGCCAGCAGGCCGGGTTCGTGCGGGTCCGGCAGCAGCCTCACCTCCGCTCGATGGCCCAGGTGTACGGCGGCGAGCCGGAGGTTGAAGACCGCCGCGCCCACGGACAGATACTGGGCGCGGTGCGTCGGATCGGTCAGCGGCAGTGTGCGCTGCGGCACCGAACGGACCTCCAGCACCTGGCCGTCGGGGTCAAGGCGGAAGCGCCAGGGCTGTGTGTTGTGGATCGACGGCGCCGTGACGGCGGCCGCCAGCAGCGACTCCACGGTGGCAGGGTCCAGCACGGCTCGGGTACGCATGAGGTCGCCTCTTTCTTCGTCCTGTTTCTTCGTCGCGGTCTCTTCGTCGCGGTCTCTTCGTCGCGATCTCTTCGTCGCGATCTCTTCGTCGCGATCTCTTCGTCGCGATCTCTTCGTCGCGATCTCTTCGTCGCGATCTCTTCGTCGCGGAAATGGTCCGCTTCCACGGGGCCGGTTCAGGAGCGGTTCGGGGAGCGGGAGTTGAGGGCGTCCGCGGTGGCCACCAGGGCGACACCCAGGCCGGTCAGTGCGGCTCCCAGGCCGGTGACCAGGGTCGTGAGATGCCATGCCTGGGAGGCGGACATCAGTGCGGCGCGCAGGGACTGGCCCATGAACGCGTTCTGGCGCAGCCTGGCGAGCTTCTCGTCCTCGCCGTCGCCGGCGTGGAGTTCAGCGGTGATCTCGGCATAGGTGCGACCGCCGGTCGCACGGGCGAGGTTGCCCTTGATGAACTCGGCGTAGGCGTGTGCGTCGGAACCGGTTTCCACGCGCCGGCCGGCGTAGGCGGCGAGCTCCACGGGCAGCCCGCGGTCGGGGAAGGTGATCTTCTGAGCGGCCAGTTCGGTACGGATCTCCTTCCTGCCGCTGCGGCCGCGCAGCACCATGACCGGTCCGGCGACGCCCAATGCCATGCCGACCGTCCCGAGCAGGGTGCCGGCTCGACGGTGTGATCCGTCCATGACGTGTTGTCCTTCTTTCCTGATGCGCCTGCGGGCACGGCCACTTGAGCAATGACCGTGCGCCGCTGGACTGTTGGAGGTGGCCTTCGGGCCGGCGGCGACCGAGCCGCGGCCGAAGGATCCCGGGGACCGCGTGCGATGACACGGACGGACATCTACGGTCCGATCACCGCCAAGCATTCCGATCACCGCCCAGCATGCAGCGCCGGTACACCCGGCTCTCCGGCCGACCGGGCCCCGCCACGGGGACCATTGGGCCCTTGTGCGGCCGGTCCGATGGGGCCGGAAAGCCGTCCGGCGGGGACCGCACGCCCCAGGCTCGCCACGGCCCGCGGCTTCTAACGTTCCGGGCCATGCAGAACGAACGGAAAACACGATGTCCAGCGCCACGCACGGGTGAGGACTGGCCGCCGACCGCCCGCGAGCTGCTCACCCGCCGCGGGGTGTTCGCGGACGGACGCGCCGTGTTCACCGCCGAGGACATCGATGTCGTCATCGCGGTACTGACGCAACTCACCGCGCTGCGCTCGTACATGCGCGAACGCGTCCTCGGCGAGACCGGTGACGAGAGGCCGCTCAAGGTCGTCGTCCCGTTGCTGTTCCGGCTGCACGTCCTGACCGCGTGCCTGCTCTTCGCCGCCCGGCCCGCCACCCGCCTCGGCCACGTGTGGAGCCTCCCGATCGGCTGCCTCGTCCGCCCCTACCCGGTCTACCGGCGGCGCGCTGCACCGGCCGCGGCCCGGGCGGCCGCGCACCGGACCCGATCGGTCTTCGGCGTCCGGCACGCCGCATGAGCCACGAACCCGCGCTCGCGGCGGACGTGACGAGCGCCCGGCCCGCGCGGGTAGTGGGCGCGAGCCGTCGAACGGGCTGGGCGATGGTTCTCACCGGGACCGTCGGCTGGCTCGTCTCCCTCCGACTCACCGTGGACGACTGGCGGCTCCTTCGCGATCCCGCGTATCAACCGCCGTGCAACATCAGCCCCGTCGTCAACTGTGGTGGGGTCATGTCCAGTTGGCAGGGCCGCCTGTTCGGTTTCCCCAACATGCTGCTCGGGCTGGGGGCGTTCGCCGTGGTGGCCGCCTTGGGCGTCGCCGTGCTCACGGGTGCGCGCCTGCACCGCGGACTGTGGCGCGCGCTGGGTGCCGGGGCGTTGGCGGGTGTGGTGTTCGTCCACTGGCTGATCGGGCAGTCGCTCTACGCGCTCAACAAGATCTGCCCCTACTGCGCGGTCGTCTGGGTCGTCACCATCGGCCTGTTCTGGTGCGTGACCCTGCACTGCCTGGAACGGGGCGTCGTCCGCGTGCCCCGTGGTGTCCTGGAGGTTCTGCGGGACACGCATTGGATGCTGCTGGCGGCCTGGTACGGCGTGATCGCACTGCTCGTCCTCACCCGTTTCTGGCCGTACTGGAGCAGCCTCACGTAGCCGTACGGCGTCCGGGGCATCTCCGCCCACGAGCGGAGGTGCCCCGGTGGAAAGGACCTGCGGCCGTCACAGCAGCCAGCGGTTACGGCTGACGAAGGGCAGTCGCGCCCAGGCCCTCCCCAGGCCCCAGGTGGCGCCGGCGCCCGCGGCCGCGAGGGCTATCAGGACGACGGCGTAGATCACGTGGTAGTCGGCGAACGGGTTGGTCGACATGCTCGCCGAGCCGTCGGACAGGTGCTTGGCCGGCGGCCACTCCGCGATCCACATCAGCGCCATCATGAGGGTGCCGGCGACCGCGGCGAGCCGCAGGCCGATGCCCGCGATCAGGGCAAGGCCGAGGCCGAGCAGGCCGAGCATGAACAGCCAGTCCACCCAGGCGGCCCCGGCCCAGTCGTGGAAGGTGGACCTCATCGGTCCGGCGGCGACACCGCTGAGGAATCCCTTGGCGGGTGAGCCGCCGTCGATCCAGCCCTTGCCGGACGGGGTCGCGTAACCAAAGCCGAACGTCTTGTCCAGGAACGCCCACAGGAAGACGAACCCCGTCAGGATGCGGAGGCCGGCGAACGCGTATGCGCGGGTCGTCGACGCGGCGGCGCTCGTCAGGTCGGCGGCGGTCGTCACGTCGGCGGTCGTCTCGTCGGTGCCGGCGGGAGCCGTTCTGGCCCGGCGCGGGGACGGGAAGCGGAGTACCCGGTGCGAGTGGGGGTGATCGTGCACTGCCATGGTGCTCGTCCCTTCCGAAGGGTGTGTCACGCAGGATGTGGTCGGCTTTCGTTGCTCCTTCAATGTCCCGCGTCGTCGACGCCCGGCAGAGGGCCCGCAGGGCCCGGACGGCAGGCCGAACGTCCCTCGGTCCGAGGCCGGTCGGCATCCCGGCGGGCTTGCCCATGCGCCGGTGCCGGGCGGCCCGGCCCCGGGGCCGGGTGGCCCCTCGTCCGACACGGTGCAGAGGAGCACGCTGGAGGTCGCAGGTTCGTACGCCCTGAACTGGAGGCACGTCATGAACGCTCCCGCCACGGCCGGCATGCTTCAGGCGTTGCCGGCCGAGCATCGTCATCGGCTGATGCGGCTGGCCCGGGAGGTGTCGTTCCCGCAGGGCACCCGTCTCTTGGAGGAGGGCTACCGCGCCGACCGGTTCTGGGTCATCCGTACCGGCAGCGTCGACCTCGACATGCGCGTGCCCGGCCGCAGCGCCGCCGTCATCGAGACGCTTCGGCACAACGAACTCGTCGGCTGGTCCTGGCTGTTCGCACCGCACTGCTGGCATCTGGGTGCCGAGGCGACCAGCCCGGTGCGCGCTTATGAGTTCGACGCCACCGCGGTCCGCTCGATGTGCAGGGACGATCCCGCACTCGGTGTGAGCGTCGCCCAGTGGGTGGGCGAGGTCCTCGCCCACCGTCTGCGCTCGTCCCGCACCCGGCTGCTGGACCTGTACGCCCCCTACGGCAGCGGCGGCCTGCGGTGACCGGGCCGACGGTCGGCTTCCGCCGGTCCGGCGGTGCCCTTCTCGGTGCCCGCTCGCGCGGGGAGCGGAGCGCCGACCGCCAGAAGCCTTTCTCCGCGATGGCTTCCGGTGTGCACGTCCGGGCCGTCGTCGTCAGCGTCCGGAGGTCAGCCGGGCGGTGATCGTCTTGGGGCGCTGGTACTCGTGCAGGGCCAGCGTGCTCAGGTCGGTGCCGTGGCCCGAGGCGCCCCGGCCGCCGTGCGGGAGTTCGGCGGTCTGCACCAGGTGGCAGTTGAGCCAGGTCTCCCCCGCGTTCAGCCAGCCGGCGAGATCCAGGCCGGTGGCCAGGTCGCCGGTCCACACGCTCGCGGCCAGCGCCTGCGGGACGGAGCCGGCCAGCGCCACGGCCGCGTCCAGGTCGCTTGCCCACTGCACGGTGAGCAGCGGGCCGAAGACCTCCTCCACCACGGCCGGGTCGTCGTCGGGGAGGTCGGCCAGGATCCGGGCGGGCCGCCAGAAGCCGTTCTCCTCGCCGGGCCGCGGCGCGATGTCGGCGGCGATGTGCCGCCCGGCGGCGGATGCCTTGACGATGCCGTCGTAACGGGCCAGCTGGTCCGGGTTGTTGAGCGGGCCGAAGTCACGGCCCGCGAGGCACTCCCGTGCCGCGACGGCCAGTTGCTCCACCGTGTGCTCGTAGTTCTCGCGCAGCGTGATGACCCGGGCGGGGGCGGCGCAGCTCTGCCCGGCGTTGTAGACGCAGGCGCGGGCCAGTTGGGTCCAGGTGTCGTCGGGCGCGTCGGGCAGGACGAGCGCGGGGGCGTTGCCGCCGAGTTCGAGACTGACCCGGCGCCCGGCGGCACGCGCCGCCACCTCGGCCCCGGCCGCCGCGCTGCCGGTGAACGCGACCATGTCCACATCGGCCGCGACCAGCAGCCGGCCGGTCTGCCGGTCGCCGGGAAGAACGCCGAGGACGGCAGGGCCGAGCGCCTCGGCGGCGTGCTCGGCGAGGAGCCGCAGGGTGTCGGGGGTGGTCTCGGCGGGTTTGGCCACCACCGTGTTGCCCGCGGCGAGGGCCGGGGCGCACCGCCAGGCGGCCATCATCAGCGGGTAGTTCCAGGGCACGACGACGCCCACGACCCCGAGGGGTTCCCAGCGCACCCAGCTCTCATGGCCGTCGACCAGCCGTCCGGCGGCCGGTGCCGACTGGGCGCGGACGGCGGAGGCGTAGAACCGGAAGAGGTCCGCGACCTGTGCCACCTCGCCCGTCGTCTCGGTGTCCGGCTTGCCGGTCCCGGCGGCTTCCCGGGCGACATAGGCGTCGGCGTGTTCCTCCACCAGTGCGGCCAGCCGTTCCAGTCGGCGGGACCGTTCCCTGGGGGTGAGGCGGCGCCAGCCGGGCAGGGCCGCGCGGGCGGCCTCGACCGCCGACCGCACCTCGCTCTCGCGCGCCACGGGGGCGGTGCCCCGGTCCCGGCCGGTGCGGGGGTCGATGAGTGTGGTGTTCACGAGTGGCTCGTCTCCTCGGTCCGTTCGCGGAAGTTCACAGGTCGTACGCCCGCAGCCACAGCTCCAGGGTGAGCACCAGCCACAGCTTGCCGCCCTGACGGGGCAGCAGCGTGCCCTCTCCACGCATCCAGGTCCGTACGGTGTCCGGCCGGAACAGCCCCCGTCGTCGTGCGGCCCGGCCGAGCAGCAGGTCGCCGCCCAGTTCGCGCAGCGGCCCGCTCAGCCACTGCTGCACCGGGACCCGCATCCCGCTCTTGGGCCGGTCCACGACGGTGGCGGGCAGCAGGTCCCGAACGGCTTCCTTCAGCACCCACTTCTCGGCCGTGCCCCGGAGTTTGAGCGCGGGCGGGGTGGCGAAGGCGTGGTCCACCACGCGTCGGTCGAAGAGCGGGGCACGGCCCTGGAGCCCCTGGGAGGCGGTCAGCCGTTCCACCTTGGTGAGGATGTGATGGGCGCCCTTGGTCCGCAGATTGCAGTGGAGCAGTTGGTTGAGGAGGTGGGGCATCCGGTCCGGGCCCGTGAGGTAGGGCTCGACGAAGCGTTGCGGGGGCGGCGCCGACTCCAGCGCGGACAGCGCGTCGGCGGTCAGCAGGTCCGGGAGGTCGGTCCAGCACTTGCGGTAGGACCGCAGATAGGCGGTGGCCCGGTCCTCGTACCAGGGCGACCCGGCCGTGCCCGGCGTCCCGGCGTGCATCTCCTGGACCAGCATGGGGAGGTTCTTCGGCCCGCCGAACACCGGGTCTCCGCCCTCCCCGTTGAGGACGGTGCGCAGCCCGTCGTCGGCGACCGCCTCGGCGAGCATCAGGTTCGGCACCGTCAGGGGGTCGCCGACCGGGCTGTCGAGCAGGGCGGCCGTGTCGGCGAGCCGGGCGGCGACCGCCGTGCCGGAGACCGTCAGCACCCGGTGCCGGGTGTGGCAGTGGGCGGCGACCAGGCCCGAGTAGCCGAGTTCGTTGGGGAGTTCGTCGCCGAAGCTGATGGAGTAGGTGTGCACCGGGTGGCTGTGCAGCTTCGCGGCGAGCGCGGTGACGAGCGAGCTGTCGATCCCGCCGGACAGCAGCACGCCGACGGCCTCGGCGTCGGGCAGCCGCCGTGCGGTGGCCTCTTCGAGGAGGGCGCGCAGGGTGAGGACGTGGTCGTCGGATTCCCCGGGCGGCCCGTCGAGCCGCTCCCGGGGTTCCCAGTGGACCGTCTCGGTCACGGTCCCGTCGGCCGCGAGCCGCAGCACCCGGCCGGGAAGCACTTCGCGTACGCCCTCCAGCAGGGTCTCGTCGCCGGGCAGATAGGCGAAGGTGAGGAAGGAGCGTACGGCGGACAGGTTCATGCGGGTGCCCAGCGCGGGCCAGCGGCGCAGGGCGCGCAGGGAGGTGGTGGCCGCCCAGGCGCCTGCGGCACGGGCGTAGAAGAGGGTGCGGGCGCCGACGTGGTCGCGGATCAGCACGAGGTCGTCGCCATCGAGGACGGCGAGCGCGAACATGCCCTCGGCCAGCGCGATTCCCGGTGCGCCGAGCCGGGCCCAGCAGCGCAGCAGCAGCTCGCCGTCGGCAGCGTCGGGCGGGGCGGGGGCGCCGTCGGCCGTGAGGGCGGCGAGGAGTTCGGCCCGGTTGTGCAGGGTGACCTCTCCGACGGCTCGCATCCCGTGCGCGTCGAACGGTCCCCGGGCGTGCCCGGGTTCGTCCCGCACGAGCGCCAGTCCCGGCGCGACGGCCGAGGCTCCCATGGCGGCGAGGTGCAGGTCGGCCGCGCCGGGCCGACCGTCGGCGGGCCCGGGTGCCGACGCGAGACAGACGCAGAAGCGCGCCATCGGAGGGTCCTTTCCTGTTGCCGCGTACCCGGATGCCCGGGTACGCGCGTCGTTTCACCGGCCAGTCGTTTCACCGACCAAAGGGGCCGTAGGTCAGCCGAAGTCGTCGTCGCTCCAGCCGCCGCCGTCGTCGCTCCAGTCCCCGCCGTCCCAGTCGTCGTCGCTACCGCCGTCGCTGCCGCCGCCGTCACCGCCGCCGCCGTCGCCCCCTGCGGAAGACGAGGCCCGCGCCTGCTGGCGCAGTTCCTCCTCCTCGTCCGGGGTGAGGCTGAGCGGCGGAAGCTGGGCGGCGGTGACGGCGAGTCCCGCCACGCCGAGGCCGACGAGGACGGCCCCCATCCGGCCGCCGAACGAGGTCCGGTTGATCATGAGGGTTTCACCGCGCCCCCAGAGGGTCCGGCCGTAGCCGATGTCCCGCCCGTAGGTCACCGTGCCGTCGGCGTGCGTACGCTTGACGATCTTGTCGCCCAGCAGTTCGTCGGTGCCCGTGCCGCCCTGGTCGTCGCGCCAGTGCACCTGGCCGGCCGGGCCGCGCCGACGCCATTCCTGCCGACCGTCCTCGTAGGTGCGGTGGACGCTGCCGTCGGCGAGCAGTTCGTCCGTGTAGCCGATTTCGCGTGGGCGGATCATGCGCTTCGGTCCTTCGGTCTGCGGTGCTCGGGCATACGGTCCTCGGGGCGGGGGCGGGGGCAGGTCATACGTCGGGCCGGGGCATGCGTCGGCCGGGTCATGCGTCGGGCCCGGTCACACATCGGGCCAAGTCAGAAAGCCGGCGGTGCGCAGATCGCGCAGATCGCTCCAGACGGTGTGGCGGGCCGGCCGGGGCCCGCGGGTGAGCCGCAGCACGGCGCGCAGCAGCCGGGCGGGCGGCACGGCGGCGACTTCGGCGAACCGGCCGTCGGCGAGCCAGTCGACCTCCGAGGGTCGGAGCCCGCGCGGCACGGGTCCGAGCGGCGGCACCGGGCCGGGTCTGCGTCCGGACACCAGGCGCAGCGCCTGGGCGTGCCGGGGCACCAGCCCGAGCGAGGCGACCCGGACGGGCACCGGACCCAGCGCTTCGCGCACCCTGGCGGGCAGAGCGATCCCGGCGGGGCTCGCGTCGTGCAGGACGTGCACGGTGGCCTCCCCGGCCTGCTCCAGGGCCGCCGTCAGCCGGGGGTCGAGCGGCAGATCGTCCTCGGCGCTCAGCACGGGGCAGCCCGCCTCCAGGTGCACCTGGTTGGCCAGCAGCATCCGGGCGATGGCACGGTCCTGGCAGATCAACAGCCGGGGCAGCCCGTACGCGTACAGGTCGGGCTCGCTCGCGGGCCCGCCGATCGTCGGGGCGGCGGCCGGAGCGGGCAGCAGTCCGGCCGGTTCTGTGCCGCGCAGCACCTCGGTGAACCGGGACAGCCTCAGCGGCGGGGCCGGGCTGTACGGGATGCGCCGCACCGGCGCGGGTGTCGGGCGCAGCACGCGGCAGGTCTCGTAGTACAGCTGCCGCTCGGTGAAGCGAAGGCCGCCGGGGGCGGCGGCGCGGCGGGCCGCGACGGTGATCGCCCGCTCCAGCAACAGCCGGCCGACCGGGCTCATGGATCGCGTGGAGGTCGGCATGTCAGGTCCCGTCGTTCGTCGCCGCTGGTTCCGGAGGCTGCGGCCAGCTCATGAAGCCGACCGTGGCAGCCAGTTGCCGCTCCCGGTCAAGATCGCCGCGGGCCTCTCGGACGGCCCGCTCGACGGCCGAGGCCAGCAGGGCGGGAGGGGTCGCGGCGACGGGACTGCGCCAGCCCCGGATCAGCCATTCGGCCTCCGCGGGGGCGACCCGGGCGATCCGTGCCAGCCAGGGCGGCTGTTCCCGCAGCACACTCGCGGGCGGTTCCTCGTGGAGCGTCACGGCCGTGCTGTTGCCGATGACCGCCCGTACCGGCAGCCCGGCGTCCACGACCACCCGTCGCGGCCGGCTCGCGCGGGCGTCGGCGACCAACTGCAGGCCGCGCACGCTCGCGTCGTGCAGCACGACGACGGGTTCGGTGGCGGAGAGTTCTTCCAACTCGGCGGCGAGGGTCAGGTTCAGCCGCCGGTGCATTCCGTTCGCCGCCAGGAAGACGCGGACCGCCCGGTCCGGGCAGAGCAGCCCGACCGTCGCCGGCCCCGGTTCCGCTTCGGCGGGCCGCACCGTGCCCTCGCCCGCCACCTGGACCTTCTCGTCGTCGATGATCCCGGGCGGCAGGCTTCCGTACGCCGCGACCCAGCGCCCGCAGATCATCGACCGGAAGTCCGGTGGCGAGGGCGCCAGATAGGCACCGGCGCGGCGCGCGGGACGGTGCGGCTTGCCCTTCGCCACCTTGTACACGACGGCGGCGACGGCCGCGCTCGCCCACCAGAGGAGGCCGGCGAAGCGCCCTTCCCCGATGAGGAACGCGAGCGCCACCAGCCCGGCGATGAGGACCACCCCGACCCAGCGGCCGATCCACGCCGGGCGTCCGCTCGCGGGAGCCGCCGTCCAGGTGCGGTTGGCGGTCCGGGCCAGGTAGCAGAGCTGGGTGACGGTGACCCGCCGTCGCCCCCGGTCGGTGGCCTTCTCGGCGATGCGCCGGATCCGTGTGTCGTGCATGCCGCGGCCGTGCACCTTGGGATCGAGGGCGAAGGCGCGCCCGCAGCTGGCGCAGACGCTGCCCGTGCGTTCCTTGCGCGGCAGGGCGGCCCGGCAGGACGGGCAGATCATCCGCGTTCCTCGGGCCAGGTGAGAAATCCGACGGAGGCGGCCCGCCGCCGCGAGTCGGCCGCCGCGCCGGTCCGCTCGACGGCCCGGGTGACGACGGCCAGCAGCTTGGCGGGCGGTACTCCGACGAGCGGGAACCCCCACCCCCTGGCCAGCCACGTCAGTTGGTCACGGCTGAACTCCCCGCTGGTGCGGAGCGGCCCCATGACGCTCGACCCCGGTGGTTCGCCGCGCACGGGCACCGCCCGCGCGAGACCGTGCACGGCGCCGAGCGGGAGACCGATGTCGATGACCCGGCGCCCCGGCTGCGCGGTGCGGACGCGGTGGGCGAGCAGCAGGCCGCGGGCGTCGGCGTCGTGCAGCACCAGTACGGGCCCGGCGCCGGGTGCGGCGAGCAGGGCGGCCGCGTCGGGGACGAGAGTGAGCCCGTACCGGGTGGTCAGACCCGCCGCGTCGAGAAAGACGGCGACGGAGCGGTCGGGGCAGACCAGCACGAGCCCGTCGGCCGGGGTCGCCGGGGCCGCTGCCGGGGCCGCGCCGCCGTGCGTCGGGTGGACGCCCGGGGACGGGTAGCGGCTGTCGTCGATCACCCCGGGCGGCAGCGAGCCGTAGACGCGCTTCCATTCCTCCAGCGGGCCGGTGCGGAAGGCCACCCGGGTGAGCCGGGGACGGCCCCGGCCGACGCCCATGACCCGCGCGGCCACGAAGCCGAGCGCCGTGAGCAGCAGCAAGCCGCCGACGACGCCGAAGGCCACGATCTCCGAGCCGAGCGCGATGAACAGGGCGATCGAGCCGAAGACGGCCGACACGATGGCACAGCCCGTGTCGACCTGGGTGTCCCGCAGCGACTTTCGGGACAGCGCGTACCACAACTGCCCAGTCGTGCAGGGAAGTTGACCGTCCTGGGTGAGGCCGGCGACGATCCGACGGACCCGGAGGTCGCTCAGGCGCAGCGGGTTGGTCTTGGGGTCCAGGGCGTAGGTACGTCCGCACTTGCTACAGCGGTTGCCGGGGCGTTCTTTTTGCAGCAGGGACTTCTCGCAGTGCGGGCAGATCATCGACGGCCCTCCAGTTGCTGTGCGAGCCGACGCAGCCGGGCGGCCAGCCGCTCCCGCACGGTGGTGACGCCCGGCCCCTGTATCCGCTGGACCCGCTCGATGTCGCGCAGGGCGGCGGCGAGTTCCAGATAGTCGGTACGGGCGAGGGTGCCGGTGCCTGTGTGCGGCCCGGCGGTCGTGGGGGTGCCGTACGACGGCCCGGCTGCCCTGCGCTCCGCCTCGGGGGCGGTGATCGCGTAGTCCTCGTGGTCGATGCCATAGCCGGTGTTGGCGGCCAGGATGGTCAGCGGGGTGGTGTCCCGGTTGGCGAAGGAGTGCGGCATCATCTCCGGGATCCTGATCAACTCACCGGGGGCGAGCGGGACTTCGGTGACCCGGCCGCGCTCGTCGTCGTACAGGCCGCAGGCCGCGTATCCCAGACTGAGGACGAAGTGCTCCCCGCCGTGCGCATGCGGGGTGAAGGCGCTGCGCGGGCCTACGATGCCGAGTTTGACGGTGGCGTTGGAGGGGCGCTCGGGGGACGTGGTGGCGTCCCCGACGAGATAGTGGGCGAACTGCCCGTCGTCGATGAACCGGAGCAGGTCCCGCTCCGGCCCCAGTTGCCGGGCGCCGTCACGGTCGCCGAGGACGACGGAGCCGTCGGAGCGCAGCCGGTACAGCCGCACACCGCGCGGCAGCCTCCCCAGCCCTCCCCGGCCGTCTTCCACGGCCCGTATGCCAGGGGCCGTCATGCCTGACACACCTTCACGCGAGCTGCCGGACAATCACGCCTCCCCCATGCGCCGCTCACCATCGCATACGCATGGTAATCCGCTGATCCAGAACGCGGCGGGGTCGGTCGCGGACCAACGGCCGACACGGAGCCGAACGGTGAGTGAACAGGAGCCTGGCGGCGGGGGGTACGGGACACCAGGCCCCGGTGAATTCCGGACTCCGGCCCGACCCGGCGGAGCGGGCTTTCCGGCGTCGTCCGTGCCGAGCGGGGTGACGTGAGTGTCCCGGGTGTCCGCTTCAGCGGACGTACACCCGCCGGACACACCCTGAGCCGACGCGCGTGGAAGCAACATGGGGAGAACACCTGACGGTTGCCGCCGAGACACCTGGCGGGCCTACAACTTCCCTGCCGCCGCAGCGCGTTCCCCCAGGCGCTCCTGACGCGGTGCTCGCGACCCGTCCGCTCCGATCGCGAAAGGCACCGTCATGAAGTCCCGCCTCAGAACTCACCGTCCCTCGCGCGTCATCCTGCTCACGGCCACCGCGCTCACCAGCGCACTGACTGCCACACTGCTCGCCCTGCCCACACCGGCGTCGGCCGCCACCGTCACCATCGCCGCCGTTCAGGGCGGCATGCGCAAGTCGCCGTACAGCGGCCAGGATGTGACGGTCAGCGGGATCGTCACCGCGATCCGCTCCACCGGATCCTCGCGCGGCTACTGGATCCAGGACCCCGTCGGCGACGGCAACCCGGCCACCAGCGAGGCCGTCTTCGCCTACACGGGATCCACCACCCCCGCCACCAAGGTCGGCAACAAGGTCACGGTGCGGGGCAGGGTCTCCGAGTACTACCCGGGCGGCTCCTCGGCCGGTGGTCAGTCCCTGACCGAACTGACCCAGCCGCAGATCCAGTCGACCGCCTCCACCGGCAACCCGCTGCCGGCCCCCGTCGTACTCGACGCCGCCTCGGTCCCCGCCGCCTACGCCCCCGGCGGCAGCCTCGAAAGCCTCCCCCTGGACCCCGCCCGCTACGCGCTCGATCTGTACGAGTCGCTGGAGGGCATGCGCGTCCAGATCGACAACGCGCGCGTCGTCGGCGCGAGCAACGACTACGACGAGCTGTTCGTCACCACGAAGCCGACCGAGCACCCGAGTCCCCGCGGCGGCACCGTCTACGGCTCGTACACCTCGCAGAACACCGGACGCGTCAAGGTCATGTCGCTGACCGGCTCCTTCCCGACCGCGGACGTGGGCGACGTCCTCGGCGGCAGCACCGCGGGCCCACTCGACTACGACGGCTTCGGCGGCTACACCGTCCAGGCCACCACGCTGGGCACGCTCAGCGACAACAACCTCGCCCATGAGACCACCCGGGCGCAGAGCGCAGGCGAACTGGCCGTCGCCACCTACAACGTGGAGAACCTGGACCCGACCGACCCGCAGGCCAAGTTCGACCGGCTCGCGGCCGGCATCGTCACCAATCTGTCCGCCCCGGACATCGTGGCGCTGGAGGAGGTCCAGGACAACAACGGCGCCACCAACAACGGCGTGGTCGCCGCCGACCAGACCTACACCAAGCTGATCAACGCCATCACCGCGGCCGGCGGCCCGACGTACTCCTACCGTCAGATCAACCCGGCCAACAATCAGGACGGCGGCGAGCCCGGCGGCAATATCCGGGTCGGCTTCCTCTACAACCCGGCACACGTCGGCTTCACCGACCGACCCGGCGGCACCTCCGGCAACGCGGTGTCCGTGGTGAACAACGGCGGCACCGCGGCCCTGTCGTACTCGCCCGGCCGGATCAACCCCGCCGACTCCGCGTGGAGCGGCAGCCGCAAGCCCCTGGCCGGCGAGTTCACCTTCCAGGGCAGGACCGTCTTCGTGATCGCCAACCACTTCGTCTCCAAGGGCGGCGACCAGCCCCTGGACGCCCGCGTCCAGCCGCCCACCCGCGGCTCCGAGACACAGCGCGGCCGGCAGGCGGCCCAGGTGAACACCTTCGTGAAGCAGCTCCTGGCGGTGCAGCCGAGCGCCCGGGTCATGGTCCTCGGCGACCTGAACGACTACGAGTTCTCCGGCACCCTGTCCACCCTGACCGCGGGCACCGGACTCACCGATCTGCCCGCGACGCTGCCGTCCGGCGAGCGGTACACGTATGTGTACCAGGGCAACTCCCAGGTGCTGGACCACATCCTGACCAGCCCCTCGCTGTCCTCGTACGACTATGACATCGTCCACGTCAACGCCGAGTTCGCGGACCGGGCCAGCGACCACGACCCACAGGTCGTCCGGCTCCTGCCCTGACCCCCACGCGGTACCGAGCCATGCCACGGCGGAGCTGACCTTCGCCTGAACCACCGGGGCCCCGCGGGCCGTTGACGCGTCCGGCACACCTGTGGCGAAGGCGCCCGGTCGGGGTGATGATGAGTCCTGTGAGCGGGGACACCCACGGCGGCGACAGGATCGACTTCAGAAACGGAACCTTCCGGGGCGAGGCGATCGGGAAGAAGGTGGAACATCACCACCATTACGGGCCCATGCCGCACGTAGGGGACGCGCTCCCGCCGGCGGTGGCCGAGTTCACGGGCCGCGGGGACGAACTCGCTTCCCTGCTGGCGGTGGCCGGCGCCGCCGGCACCCCGGCCGCGGTGACCGCGGTGGCCGGTCCTGGCGGCGTGGGCAAGACCGCGTCGGCGGTGCGGCCCGCCCATGCGGCCCGGGGACGCGGCTGGTTCCCGGGCGGTGCGCTGTTCGTGGACTGCCATGGTTACGACGAGACGCCCGCCGGTCCCGAACAGCTGTTGGAGGCGCTGCTGCGCGCCCTGGGCGTGGCACCGCCTGGGACCGGCGCGCTGCCCCGGCGGGAACTGAACACCCTGCTCCGGGCCCGTCTGGTCTGCCACAACAGCAGGAAGCTACTGATGGAAGGACTGATACGCGATGCGGAACGAGTCGCCGAAACAGCACGGGAACGCCAGGGGAGTTGACGCCCGCATTCGGTCGCTGCGGGCCGAACCGGCCCCCTTGGTTGGCGTCGGACCAAACTTCGCGGACTGCAGCGACGGTTCCTGAGCCCGCCCGGCAGCGCGACCGTGGCCGGTTTTCGGTCAAAGGTGGTCGTAAGGCCACCAGTAGGCGGAGACCCGGCTGTTGGGAATTCTTAGTTGATCAATAAGCTTGTGCCCGCAGGCCGCGACTCACTCTAGGAGACCCATGTCCACCGCCCAACAGGTACCCGACATACTCTCGCCCGAGTTCGCAGAGAACCCCTATCCGGCCTACCAAGCGATGCGGGAGAGCGCGCCCCTCATCTGGCACGACGTCACCGAGAGCTACATCATCTCGCGTTACGAGGACGTAGAGCGCGTCTTCAAGGACAAGAACGGCGAGTTCACCACCGAGAACTACGACTGGCAGCTCGAGCCCGTACACGGCAAGACGATCCTGCAGTTGAGCGGTCGCGAGCACTCCGTACGGCGGGCCCTGGTCGCGCCGGCCTTCCGCGGCAGCGATCTACAGGAGAAGTTCCTGCCCGTCATCGAGCGCAACTCCCGTGCACTGATAGACACCTTCCGGCACACGGGCACCGCTGACCTGGTCCACGACTACGCGTCCCGTTTCCCGATCAACGTCATCGCGGAGATGCTGGGCCTGGACAAGAGCGACCACGAGCGGTTCCACGGCTGGTACACGTCGGTCATCGCCTTCCTGGGCAACCTGTCCGGTGACCCGGAGGTCGCGGCGGCCGGTGAGCGCACCCGGGTGGAGTTCGCCGAGTACATGATCCCGATCATCCGGGAGCGCCGCGAGAACCTCGGAGACGACCTGCTGTCCACGCTGTGCGCCGCCGAGGTCGACGGCGTGCGGATGAGCGACGACGACATCAAGGCCTTCTGCAGCCTGCTGCTCGCCGCGGGCGGCGAGACCACCGACAAGGCGATCGCCAGCATCTTCGCCAATCTGCTCGCGCACCCCGAGCAGTTGGCGGCCGTCCGCGCGGACCGCGGCCTGATCCCCCGTGCCTTCGCCGAGACGCTGCGGTACACGCCGCCCGTCCACATGATCATGCGGCAGTCGGCGGCCGAGGTCACGCTCAGCGGTGGCACCATACCGGCGGGCGCGACCGTCACCTGTCTGATCGGCGCCGCCAACCGCGACGAGAGCCGCTACGCCGACCCCGACCGGTTCGACATCTTCCGCGAGGACCTGACCACGACGACCGCCTTCTCCGCCGCGGCCGACCATCTGGCCTTCGCTCTCGGCCGGCACTTCTGCGTGGGTGCGCTGCTGGCCAAGGCCGAGGTCGAGGTCGGCGTGGACCAGTTGCTGGACGCGATGCCCGATGCCCGGCTGGCCGACGGGTTCGACCCGGTGGAGCAGGGCGTGTTCACCCGCGGGCCGCAGTCGCTGCCGGTGCGGTTCACACCGTCCGCCGCCTGAGTCCGCCCGAACCAAGCCGCACGCCGCTGGGCCGCCTCCGGTTCGGGCCGTATGCCGCCCGAGCCGACGCCGGTTCACGCTGCGCGCCGCCCGGGTCGGCGGGCCGACGCGCGGCCGGATCGGGTCACGACCTGCCCGTCGTGACCCGGTCCGCCGTGCCGCCCCCTCCCGGGCCGGTGCGCCACCGTCTCGGGCGGGTGCGCCACTGCCTTGGGCGGGTGCGCTACTACCTTGGGCCGGTGCGCTACTGCACCACCGGGGTGAAGAGGGCCGGCAGGGTCGTCAGGCCGCGCATCCAGATGGATGGACGCCAGGTCAGCTCCTCCGGTTCCACCGCCAGCACCAGGTCCGGCAGCCGCTCCAGCAGTGTCTCGACCGCCGTACGGGCGATGACATCGGCGAGCAGCGGGGCCGGGTAGGGGCAGCGGTGCTCGCCGTTGCTGAACGACAGATGGGCGGAGTTCTCGGCGCCGACATGGGATTCGGGCCAGATCTGCGGATCGGTGTTGGCCGCGGCCAGCCCCAGCACGACACAGTCACCCGCCCGGATCTGCCGTCCGCCGAGCTGGGTGTCCCGTACGGCCCAGCGGCCGATGAAGTTCTGGGTCGGCGTGTCCAGCCAGAGAACCTCGTTCAGTGCCTCGCCGACGCTGAGCCTGCCGCCCGAGACGTTCAGGGCGAACCGCTCGTCGGTGAGCAGCAGCCGCAGCGTGTTGCCGATCCAGTTGCCGGTCGGCTGCTGGGCCGCGGCGATCACGGAGATCAGGTCCTGGACGATCTCCTCGTCGGTCAGTCCCGCCGGGTCGAGGAGCATCCGGGAGGTGACGTCCGGGCCCGGCTTGTCCCGCTTCTCCTTGACCAGCCGCTGGATGCGTTCGCCCACCCGGACATAGGCCGCGACCGGGTCGTCGCCCTCCGCGGCGTCGAGCGAGATCCGCAGGTCGTCGACGAGTTGCTGGGTGTCGGTGCCCTCGTGCGGCATCCCGCACATCTGCACCGCGGCCCGCATCGGCAGGGCGTGTGCGTAGGCGCTCATCAGCTCGGCCTGACCGCTGCCGGCGAACGAGGCGATGAGCCGGTCGGCGATGACCTGGCAGTCACGGGCGAGTTCGAACTGGTCGATGCCCTCCAGCGCATGGGTGATCACGCCCGCCCGGCGCCGGTGCTCCTCGCCCTCCGTGAACAGCACCGAAGGCTGGTAGCCGACGAAGGGCAGCAGCGGCCAGTCCTCGGGAATGGCCGGCCACTGGTTCCAGCGCCGCGAGTCCCGGGCGAACAGCTCGTCATGGCTGGTCACATAGCTGACCTCGGTGTAGCCGAGCACGAGCCAGGCGGGTATGTCGCCGTCCAGCAGCACCGGTGCGACGGCGCCGTGCTCGCGGCGCAGGCTCCGGTACATCTGTTCCGGAGACTGCTGGTATTCGAGACCTGCCAGCGGCACCGCGCCCTCGTGGGCGGGGCAGCCCGGGGGCGGTGTGGGGTCGGATCCGTTGTCGGTCACGATGCGCTCTCCTTGACCGCGGCCATCTGGTAGAGGTGATCCACGAGGGTGATCAGCACGTCCTTGCCCGAGGCCCGTACCCGCGCGTCGCATTCGATCAGCGGCACATGTTCGGGCAGCGCGAGCGCCTGGCGTATCTCGTCCAGCGAGTATCGGGCCTGGTCGTCGTCGAAGCGGTTGACCGCCACCAGGAAGGGCGTCTTGTGCTGTTCGAGACGGTCGATCGCGTACCAGGAGTCGTCCATCCGCCGGGTGTCGACCAGGACGACCGCGCCGAGCGTGCCGGAGAAGAGCCGGTCCCACAGGAACCAGAAGCGCTCCTGTCCGGGGGCGCCGAACAAGTACAGGACCATGCGGTCGTTGAGGCTGATCCGGCCGAAGTCGAAGGCCACGGTGGTGGTGGTCTTCGCCCGCACCCCGCTGATCTCGTCGACGCCGACACCGGCCTGCGTCATGACCTCCTCGGTGTTCAGCGGCCGGATCTCGCTCACCGAGCGGACCAAGGTGGTCTTTCCGACCCCGAATCCGCCCACGACGACGATCTTTAGTCCGATCTCAGCGGCATCGGCCAAGGGCGCGCGGCTGGAAGGCAGCTCAGAGATTGCGGAGCCCATTGAGCACCTCCTTGAGAAGGGCGGTTTCGGGAAGCGAAGCGAAGGATTGCGCCGCGCGCGGGTGGCGTGCGGTGATCCGGCTGGTGGCCAGCAGGTCGCCGAGCAGGATGCGTACCACGGTGATCGGCAGTTTCAGTTCCGCGGCGATCTCGACCACGGCCGTGGGATGCCGGCACAGTTCGAGAATCCTGACGTGTTCCGACTGCATGCCGGCGGTGGGCTCGCACTCGCTGACCACCAGGGTGACCAGGTCGAAGGAATCGTCGGTGCGGCTGCGCCCGCCCGTGACCGTGTAGAGCCGATCCGGATCACCGGTGTCCACCGGCCTGCGGATCACGAGGTGGTACTCCCTGCCACGGGTGTGCGGGGTTCGGCCCGCAGGTGCTCGCCGATCTGCTCGACGAGTTCGGTCATCTGGTTGCCGACCACGCCCGGGTCGGCGTCCTCGTCCGCCACCACGGCCAGGTGCGCGCCCTCGCCCGCTTCCACGATGAACAGCAGCCCGCCGTGGAACTCGGTCATGGAGTGGCGGACGCCGCCGGTGCCGTCGCCGAACTCCACGGAGGCGCCCTGGGCGAGGGCCTGGATGCCCGAACAGATCGCGGAGAGTTGGTCGGCCTGATCCAGCGTCAGGTTCTCGGTCCAGCAGAGCTTCAGGCCGTCCCGGGACAGCACCAGGGAGTGACGCGTCCCGGGGGTGCGTTCCAGGAGGTTCTGCAGAAGCCAGGTCAGGCTGTTGTCGGTGGTCTGCATGGCAGGTGATGGGACGGTGGTGCCCGGTTGTCCGGTCACCGGCCCGTTCCTCCAATCTTGCGAACAGGGGGCAGGGATGCCAAAGCTCTGGGCGCCGTGCGGAAGACGCCGTGGTTCTACTCCGGGGCGGACTGCTCCGAGTCCGGCTCGCCGGACGGGGTGCCGCCGCCCGCGCCGGCCCGGCGTCCACGGTGGAAGGCGCCGAACCGTGCGCCCGCGTCCCGCGAGGTGTCGCGGGCGCCCGGGCGGGACTCGTCGCGCGCGGCGGCGTCGTCGGCCGCCTTGCGCTGTCGGCGTTCGAGTTCGGCCTCGGCCATGGTGCGGCCGGGGGCGCGCACCGGCAGGCCGTTGGGCGTGGAATCGGCGGGGCGCGGCAAGAACGGCTCCGGTTCGGTCGCGGGCGGGGTGTCCGGGCGGTCCGTACCGAGCAGGTCGTTCTCCACGGCGGGAGCGGGTCCGGGGGTGGGGATCACCGCTTCCACGCGGCGTTCGGGCGTGGTGGGGGCGGGGTCGCGCTGCTGGGCGAGCAGTTGGGGCGGCAGCAGGACGACGACGCCTGTGCCACCGCGCGACGATGGCCGGAAATTGACGCTGACGCGGTACTTGGCGGCCAGTCGGCCGACCACGGCGAGGCCGAGGCGGGTGCCCTGGAGCGAGGCGAGGTCGGCCGTCTGCCCCGCCACCGCCTTCTCGGCGTGCCGCATCGCGGCATCGGCCATCTTCAGACCGCTGTCCTCGATGGTCACGACGATTCCGGCGGTACGTTCCTCCACATAGACGTGGACCTCGTCGATGGGCGGCGAGAAGTTGGCGGCGTTGTCCATCAGTTCGGCGAGCAGGTGCATGACGCCCTCGGCCGCGTAGCCGGAGATCGCGGCCGTGGTGGGGCAGTGCAGGCGGACCCGCTGGTAGGCGGCGATCCGGCCGACCGCGCCCCGCAGGATGCTCTCCATCACGATGGGCTTGTTCCAGGCGCGGCTGGAGCGCCCGCCCATGAGCAGGGCGAGGCGGTCGGTCATGAGGCCGAGCTGGGAGGTGCTGTGGTCGAGGCGCAGCAGGTCGCCGAAGACCTCCTCCCCGTGCCGTTCCTGCATCTCGCGGAGGTCGGCGAGCATGCTGACGGCCTTGGCCTGGACTCGGCTCAGGGCCTTGGCGGAGGCGGCCTGCGCGGCGGCGGCGCGCCGCTCGCTGAGGGCCATCTCCCGTACGAACACCTCCGCGGGCGTGCGCAGCAACGGCAGGCTCGGCCACTCCAGTTCGGCCAGCACGACGTCCGCCGAGGCGCCCTCGCGCAGCCGGGTGATCGCCGCGGGCAGCGTCTGCCGCGTCAGCTGTTCCAGCTCCGCCAGGGCCAGCGCCCTCTCGCGATCGACCTCGTGGTGCTCGGACCGGATCGCGGCGGCCTGCCGTACGGCGTCCTCCAGGAGGGCGGCGAAGGTGTGCGTGATGCGCCGCAGTTCGGGTTCGGCGACGGAGGCGGCGTTGGCCAGGGCCTCGTCGGCGCCCGCCCCGTCCAGCAGTTGCTTGGCCACGGTCGGCAGAGCGACGTTCGCCACATGCAGGGTGGCCGCGTGCTGCTGGGCCAGTTGGGCGTTGAGGGCGCCGATCTGTGCCGCCTGCTGGTCGGCGGTGCGGCGGGCGCGCCGCGAGAGCCGGGATGCGACCAGGACGGCGCAGGACACACAGACCCAGGAGGCCCCGGCCACCGCCAGTGTCCAGCCCTGGGCGGCCTGGGGCGCCGCCGCCGCGACGCCGCCGGCCGCCGCGGCGGTCACCAGCAGCACGGCCGGAGGTACGGCTCGTGCGGTGCGGGACGCCTTGGCGGTCCGGGGCTGGCTGGTGGGAGCAGGCACTGACATTCCGCGGTCCCTCTGGTCCTTGAGAGCTGGGCAAGGTCGATCGACATGTATCGACCGCAGGTCGGGACGGCTCCACAGATGGAGTGAGGCCGTCCGGACGGCACCCGGCTCATGCTAGCCATCCCGCAGACCACAGAAGCCGGACAAACTACACACTCCGCCCAGGAGTGAACTTCGTCGGGATTTGGCCACCCGAGCTGAAACATGTGTTAGGGCGTTCGCTTGGTGGACAATCGGCTATTTGCCCCAAAAGTACAAGATTTCACAGCAGTTGCTCCACATTCCTCTGGCCATAGGTCGTCACCTCGACCACCTTCCATGTCCGAGAGGCCATCGATTTTCAGCCAATTGTGGCCGAGAAGACGGCACTCGGTGGCCGTTCAGGCGGCCTTGCGGGCCACGCCGCCGTAGAAGCCGATCGCGTCGGAGCCGGTCGGCGGCGGGGCGTCCGGACGCCAGAACGGGACCTGGGCGAGGCCTGGTTCGACGAGTTCGAAGCCGTCGAAGAACCGCTCGACCGCGGCGTGGGGGCGCAGGTTCAGGGTGGCGCTGGCCCTGCTGTAGACGGCCTGGGCGGCGCTGCGGTCGGCGAAGTCGCCTGTGGCGTGCGAGAGCACCAGGCAACTGCCGGCCGGGAGCGCGTCCCGCAGGATGGCGACGACCTCCCCCGGCTTCTCCTCGTCGGTGAGGAAGTGCAGTACGGCCACCAGAAGTACGGCGACGGGCTGGTCGAAGTCGATGACCCGGCGGACGTCGGGGTGGTCCACGATGGCCCGCGGGTCGCGCAGGTCCCCGAGTACGACGCCGGTCCCGCCGGAGTCGCCGAGCAGTGCGCCCGCGTGCGTGTGCACGATCGGATCGTTGTCGACATACGCGACCCGGACGTCCGGGGCCAGTTCCCGGGCCGTCTCATGCACGTTGGGCGAGGTGGGCAGCCCGGTGCCGATGTCCAGGATCTGGCGGACTCCGCTGCCGACGACGTACCGGACGGCCCGGCTCAGGAAGGCGCGGTTGGCCTGTACGCCGATGCGCACCTCGGGCGCCGCGGCGGCGAGTGCGTCGCCCGCGTCGCGATCCACCAGGTAGTTGTCCTTACCGCCCAGCAGATAGTCGTAGATCCGGGCGGGGTGCGGCCTGCTGGTGTCGATCTCCTCGGCGCGGAAGCCGTCCTGTCTCACGCTGCGTTCTCCTCTCGGCGACCGCCACGGCCTCCTTGCCCGTGGTCGGCCGACGCCAGCCTTTCACATCAACTTCGTTGTGCGTGGCGGCAGTTCGGCGGGTCTCCCGGTGCGCGGGGGCACTCCGGCGGCGCCGAGTGCCGCGCTCTCGGCCCGCGGGGCCGTGACGTCGGTGACCAGGCTGCCGAGGGCGGCGTCCGGCGCCACGAAGGCATGGGCGGTGCGGGACGGCTCGGCCCCATCGGCCACGACTGTGCTGCACCGCACCGCCTGGATCGCGGCCTGCTCGACGGCGACGTCGAGGTCGTACGCGGTCAGCCCCTGCCCGGCGGTCAGGCCGCAGCAGCCGGGGGTGGCGGTGTCGAAACGGGGAGGCGCGAGCGAGGCCAGGGTCGGCCGTCCGGTAAAGGCCCCCTCGCCGGGACGCGGGGTGCCCGGCCGGTACGAGGAGGGTGGTCCGGCCGGGACCGTTCGGCGAACGCGTCGATCGCGGGCAGCGACAGGGGCGGCACGGTGATCCGCCGGCCGCGCGGTGCCCTGGCCACTCCGGGCACGCGGTGCCACCGTCCAGGACGACCATCCCCCCGTCCACCACCAGCACGGCCCCGTCCGCCGCGAGACGCCGCTCGGCCCCGACACCCCCACGGGCGCACAACCCGAACGGGGCCCCACACCACACACCAGCAAGCCGCGGACGCCACCACAAGGCGTTCCGGTACGCCCCGAGCGGCGACCCTCTCCAGATCGCAACGAATGATCAGCTCCGAGGCCGCGGCGCCCGGCGATCGAACCGATTCGCCGCACCCGAATGATCAGCTCCGGGGTCGCGGCGCCCGACGATCGGACCGACCGGTGCACTCCTACCCCGCCTCCGTCCGTGGCAGGGAGGCGTTGTCGGGCGATGCGGACGCAACAGGATGAGCCTCTGCGGCAGCGATGCGGGGGAGGTGGCGGGCGCGAGGACGCCGCCTGGCCACTCGCGCCCCTTCGCTCACTTCCGTCACAGCGAAGTAGTCAAATTCTTGTCACCTTTCACAACTCCCGTCAATTCTTCACGAGTTCGCCATGCCTTCGGTGGTCTCAGAGAGGCTGCGGGATCTCCTGCTCGGCCCAGATGATCTTGCCGTCGGCCGCGTACCGGGCGCCCCATCGATGGGCGAGCTGGGCCACCAGGAACAGGCCCCGGCCGCCCTCGTCCATGCTGCGGGCGTGCCGCAGCCGCGGGGCGGTGCTGCTGCCGTCGGCGACCTCGCAGGTCAGCCGGGAGTCGCGGATCAGCCGCAGGCGCACGGGCGGTGAGCCGTAGCGGATCGCGTTGGTGACCAGCTCACTGACGATGAGTTCGGTCGTCATGGCCAGTTCCGGGCAGCCCCACCGGGTCACCTGCCGGGTGGCACGGGTGCGCAGGTCAGCGACGGCCGCCGGGTCGAGGGGCACCTCCCAGGAGGCGACCCGGTCGTCGCCCAGCCCGTGCGTGCGCGCCAGCAGCAGCGCGATGTCGTCGAGTTGCGGGTTGGGGACCAGCTGCTGCACGGCGCCGCGGCACAGGGTGTCGATGTCGAGCCCGGGCCGGGACAGCAGCCGGCCGAGCCGGGCCATGCCCACGCCCATGTCGCGGGCCGGTCCGTCGACCAGGCCGTCGGTGTACAGGCCGAGCAGACTGTCCTCGGCGAGTTCGATCTCCGTCGCCTCGAAGGCCACCCCGCCCAGTCCGAGCGGCGGGCCCGCGGGCAGCTCCGGAAAGGAGACCTGACCGTCGGGGGTGACCACCACCGGGGGCGGATGGCCCGCGCGGGCCATCGCGCACCGCCGGGTCACCGGATCGTAGACGGCGTACAGGCAGGTCGCCCCGAGGAACGTCGTCACGGTCTGCTGGGACGCCTCGTCGTCGGGTTCCTCCTCGCTCAGTCGCAGCACCAGGTCGTCCAGGTGGGCCAGCAGCTCGTCGGGCGGCATCTCCATGTCGGCGAGGGTCTGCACGGCGGTGCGCAGCCGGCCCATGGTCGCGGCGGCGGCGATGCCGTGCCCGACGACGTCGCCGACGACGAGGCCCACCCGCGCGCCGGAGAGCGGGATCACGTCGAACCAGTCACCGCCGACCCCGCCGGTCGCGTTGGCCGGCAGATAGGAGGAGGCCACCTCCATGGCCGTGCCGCCGGTCAGGACGTGCGGCAGCAGACTGCGCTGCAGCGTGACCGCCGCCGTGTGCTCCCGGCTGTAGCGGCGGGCGTTGTCGACACAGAGCGCGGCCCGCGCGACCAGCTCCCGGGCCAGCAGGACATCGTCCGGGTGGAAGGAGACCGGGTTGAGCGAGCGCATGAACGTCGTGAGGCCCAGGACGGTGTTCCGGGCCCGCATCGGCACGGCGATCATGGAGTGCAGTCCGTACTCGCGCATCCGGGCCGCGCGGGCGGGCGCCCCGCACGCCCACAGCGGGTCGGCGGGGTCGAGGACGGGGATGAAGATCGGGTCGCCGTCGACGAGCAGGTTCACGTCGTGGGGCGGGGGGAGGACGTCCGCCCGCTCCGCGATCTGCGCGACCGCCTCCGGGCAGCCGTCCCGCACCGAACTCATGCCGGCCCGGCGCATCACGGGCCGCGCGGTGGCCGGTCCGGCATCGGACAGCCACGCCCCGTGCCCCTGGGTGCTCAGCACGGGCTCCAGCAGGTCGACGGCGACGAAGTCGGCGAAGCGGGGGACGGCGAAGTCGGCCAGTTCCTGCGCGGTGCGCATCACGTCGAGGGTCCTGCCGACGCTGCTCCCGGCCTCGTTGACCATCGACAGGAGCCGGCGCGCGTGCCAGCGCTCGGTGATGTCCAGGACCAGGTAGCAGACGCCGGCGACCGAGCCGCCGCCGTCGACCAGCGGGAAGAACGACGAGGAGTAGGCGTGCCGGCGGTGCGGATCGGCCCAGCTCCAGCCCTCGTACTCATAGTCGGTGACCGGGATCCCGGTCGCCATCACCTTGCGCATCAGACCTTCCAGCGTCTCCGCCTGCAGACCGGGCAGCAGCTCGCTCAGCCGCTTGCCGAGCCGCTGCTCACGGGGCACACCGCCGAACCGCTCCAGGGTGTCGTTGAGCCAGAGGTAGCGCAGCTCGGGGTCCATCACGGCCATGCCGACCGGGGAGCGGGTCAGGAAGCCGTCGAGGACGGACTGGCCCATCGTCCACTGCGGCAGCTGTTCCCGGGACGAGACCAGGAAGCACTCGTCCTCGCCGATCCGAAACGACGCCGACACCCGCAGGTCGGCCTCCATGCGGTGACCGTCCCGGTGGCGCAGCGCGATCAGGCCGTTCCAGCCCATGCCCTCGCGGCACCGCTCCACGATCCCGGCAAGCCGCAGCGGATCCCCGGCCAGGGCCAGCAGACGGGCGCCGGAGCGGCCGACGACCTCCGGGGCGGCATAGCCGAGCAGCGCCTGTGCGCCGCTGGTCCACCCGACGACGGTGCCCCGCGCGGAGATCACCGCCACCGCGTCGTTGGACGCGTCGAAGAGATCGCGCGGCCCTGCGGTCGGAGGCGCTTCGGAACCGTTTCGCCCAGATGCCATCTATCCCATCCTCAGTACGACAATATGATCCTGTTGGGGCACTATTCGGCAGCGCGCGTCCGGGCGATGAGCAGGGTGGCGTCGTCCCGGCAGTCCGGGGCGCGCAGCGCGTCGAGCAGCCGGTCGCAGGTGTCCTCCAGGGAGCGGTCGGGGCCGTCCAGGACTCCGAGCAGGGCGTCGAGGCGGTCGTCGATGGCGTCATGGCGGGTTTCGACCAGGCCGTCGGTGTAGAGGACGAGCAGATCACCGGGGTCGAGGTCGACGGTGCTGCTGAGGAACGTGACCCCGCCGACGCCCAGCGGCGCACCGGTGGGCAGGTCCAGCAGCTGCGGAGGGCCGCCGGCGCGTACCAGGACGGGCGGCAGGTGTCCGGCGTTGGCGAGATGGCACTCCCCACGGTCGGGGTCGTAGACGGCGTAGAGGCAGGTCGCGATGTAGTGCTCAAGACCGCTGGCGGTCTGGTCCAGGTGCTGGAGCACCTGCGCCGGGTCGAAGTCGAGGTCGGCCAGCGTGCGGGCGGCGGTGCGCAGCCGACCCATGGTGGCCGCCGCGTCGATGCCGCTGCCCATCACGTCACCGACGACCAGCACGGTCCTGCCGTCGCCGAGGGCGATGGCGTCGAACCAGTCGCCGCCCACCTCGCTGGCGGCGTAGGCGGGGCGGTAGCGGGCGGCGACCTCCAGGCCCACCAGCCGCGGCGGGTCCTCGGGCAGCAGGCTGCGCTGGAGGGTGACTGCGGTGTTGCGCACGCACTGGAACCAGCGGGCGTTGTCGATGCTGACCGCGGCGCGGGCGGCCAGTTCCCCGGCCAGTACGACATCGTCCTCGCCGAACGGCAGCGGGTTGCGGGCCCGTTTGAGGTCCAGGGCCCCGAGCACCTCGCCGCGGGCGATCAGCGGCACCGCGAGGTAGGAGTGCACACCGGCCCGGGCGAGCAGCGTGACGGTGTCGGGGTCGCGGCCGATGCGCGTCAGGTCGCGGTCGGTCACATGCGGCACCAGGACCGGCCGGGCGGTGCGGACGCACTCGCTGACCAGCCGGTCGGCGGCGTAGGCGGCCAGTTCCCCGGGCGGGTCGGCGGCCAGGGTGGCGCCGGTCGGGTAGCCGGCGACCAGGGCGAGGGCGCGGAACAGCGCGGGGCCGCCGGTGTGCGCGGTGGGATGGCAGGACAGGACCGAGTCGAGGACGTCGACCGCCGCGATGTCCGCGAGTTCGGGCACGGTGACCTCGGCGAGTTCACGGGCGGTCTGGTTGACGTCCAGGGTGGTGCCGACCCGTGTGGAAGCTTCGGCGATCAGGGCGAGGCGCTTGTGCGCCCGCTCGGCCTCCAGGGCGGCGCGGTGGCGTTCGGTGATGTCCACGATGGCCCCGGCGACCCCGAGCACCCGCCCGCCGGAGTCCTCCAGCCGGAAGTAGGAGACGGACCAGGCGTGGTCGTGGTCGGGGTCGGCGGGCGTGCGGCCGACCGTGTACCGCTCGATGAACGGGTGGCCGGTGTCCAGCACCCGGTGCAGGGCGGCTTCGATGGCGTCGACGTCCAGCTCCGGCAGGACGTCGCGCAGTGGACGGCCGATGCAGGACTCGGCGGGGACGCCGTTGATCCGCTCCAGCGCCGGGTTCACGGTCAGGTACCGCAGGTCCGTGTCGCTGATGGACAGCCCGATCGGGGACTGGGACACCAGGCGCTCGGACAGGGCCAGGTCGGTCTCGACCCGCTGGAGGGCGTCGTGGTCGGCGGCGATGCCCAGGGCGTAGACGTTTCCCAGGCGGTCCAGCAACCGCATGTTGCGGAACTCGACCAGCCGGGTGCTGCCGTCCTTGTGCCGGATCGGGAAGGCTCCGGCCCAGCTGACACCCGTCTCCATCACCTCGGTGAACAGGGCCTTCACCAGGTCCGGGTCCGCCTCGTGCACGAACAGCCGGGTCGCGTACTCGCCGAGCGCCTCCTCGGCGCCGTAGCCGAACAGCTCCTCGGCGGGGCCGCTCCAGAACACGATGCGGCCGTCGGAGTCCAGTACCACCGCGGCGACGCCGAGGACGTCGAGGAGCCCGTACCGCTGGCGCGATCCGGCGCTCCGCAGAATGCCGTCGGCCCGGAAGGATTCGGCAGTCATCCCGGTCTCTCCCTCCGTCCGGCAGCGGATGGCGCTGCACAGCGTCCGACTCCCGGCCCCGGGCGATGGCCGACGTGACGCTACGTCCATGGTCTCTCTGCCGGTGGCAGACCCGCATCCGCCGACGCGGGCCCGCCGGCGGGCGGGGGCGTGGACGTCACGGCTCCCAGCACGCCAACCCCCGCAGCGCCTCGGCCGTACGGCCGGGTCCGTCCCGCCCGTACAGGGCACACAGTCCGGCGTCACAGCGGTCGACCTCCGGCCGGACGGCATCCAGCGCGGCATTGCACGGGCGGTACCACCGAGGCAGGGCGGGCACGACACGGCCCCCGGAACACCATCCCCCGCAGCGCCTCGGCGTCCAGCGCGGTGGTTCCCCGCTCTGCGACCGACAGCGGCGCTGCACAGCGTCCGGCTCCCGGCCCCGGGCGATGGTCGCGCCGCTGCGCGCCCACGCCCGCGTGGTCCGGGCCCGCCACGCTCGCGCCGTCTGCCGCCGCGACCTCGCCACGATCGCGGCCTACGGCGCGGAGCGGCCGCTGCCGGGCCTCGACGGTGCCACCGCCGCGGTGCGTACCGCCGTCGGCATCGCGGACGGCGTACGGCGCCTGCCGCTGCTCACCGCAGCGGCACCACAGCGGCACCGCGGCGGCCCGACCATCGCCGAAGTGGCGGACGGGATGAGGAGGTTGGGCGCGGTCGGCGCGTTCAGCCCGGAGGGCGGCGGTTCGACGGCACCGGTCGCCGGGTGCCCGGCGCGCGCACGGTGTCTGTGCCCGACGAGCACCCCGGCCTGCTGCGCGGCTCAAGCGCCGGCGGGTCACGCGTCAGAAGGTCACGGCCGCAGGCCGCTCACCAGGTCCGCGGTCGCGGTGAGCCCGCTCTGGATGGTCGGGGCCATGCTCGTGCTGGCCAGGTAGAAACCGAGCAGCACACAGACCAGGGCGTGGGAGATCTTCAACGCGCCATTGCGCAGGAAGACCACGGCCAGGATCAGGAGCAGCAGCACCACAGAGATGGAAACGGCCATCGCGAACCTCCTCCGCCACGCCAGTTCGCGGCATTCGGCCGCAAGTGTGGCGTAGCGGAGGGTTCGTCCGGGCGGCTGACATGTCCCCCGATCGAGTGGTGCTCCAGGTGCCGCTACGCCCCGGCGTGGGCGTCCAGGAACGCTTCGAGCCCCGCGAGGTCGTCGGTGTTGAGGTAGTCGACGCCGGCGGCGAGCAGTTCGGCCCACAGCGCGTCCCGGGCCGGGCCCGCCGCGTCCGGGGTGGCCCAGAAGCGGATCTGCTGTCCGCGCGCGTGTGCCGCCCCCACGATGCCGCGCAGCTTCTGCCGCTCGGCGTCCGGGAACGGGCCCACGCCCGACCAGCTGAAGTTGAGCGTCCAGTTGTCGCTGATCAGCGGGATGAAGGAGGCCGGTGCCGAGCTGCCGAGATCGGCCAGCCGGCCGTCGTAGAACGCGTGGCGCTCGCTCTGGGCCGCCATCGGCGTACGGGCGGCACGGTCGCCGGAGATCACCGCGGTGACCGGCCCGGGGTGCACGCGCCCGTGCGCGTAGGTGGTGAACAGGTGCTTGTAGCGCCGCAGATGACGGTCGAGTTCGAGATAGGTCGAGGAGCCCTCGGTCTTGATGTCGATGAGGAGTTGCAGCGGCCCCCGCGCGCCCCGGTACACCGCGCCGTGGTTGGCCCGGACGCGGGCGGCGAGCGGGTCGAGGTAGAGGGATTCGAGGGTGCGGGACGGGTCGAGATCGGTCACGTCGTGGCCGATGAGGAGTTGGTCGCCGACGAGGAAGATGTCGGCCTCGACGCTGCCGAAGCGGTGGTCGAGGGCGTCGAAGAGGGGGCGCGGATGCTCGTAGTCGTTGTGGGCGTGGGCGTGCCACAACGGGCGCGGGCCGCGCGAGGCGTCGCCCGCCCACGCCTGTGCGGCGGGCAGGGCGACCGCGCCCGTGAGGGCGGCACCGAGGGTCGTGAGGGCTCTGCGGCGGGTGGTGAGGGCCATGCTCTGCCTCCCTGGTAGGGCCGGGTGGGACCGAAGGGAGTATGCGTGCCGTCGTGGCCCGAGTGACCTGTCCCTGCGGGGAGTTGGCCGGACCGCCGTCGTGCGTTCACTTCGCCGCGATGGGACACGCGGGACGGCCCGCCCCGGTGGGACGGGCTGCCGCCGGGTGCCGCCGGGCCGGGTCAGGGGCCGCGCAGGTCGACCGGTTCGGCCGTCGCCGCGCGGGTACGGTGGCGCGGCTGCGCGGCGTCGGTCACTGGTCCACCGTCCTTTCCGCGGGTACCGGTTGAGTGCTCGTGGTCATGCGACGGCGCTGTTCTCCGGTGTCGGTACGACGGCGACCCGGCCGGTGGTCACCCCGTCGGCGACCCGCTGGACGGCCGCCGCGGCCTCGTCCAGCGGCACCCGCGCGCTCACCAGCGGCCGGATCGCGCCCCGCGCGGCCAGTTCGGTGAGCTGTTCGTGGCAGTGCCGGACCAGCTGGGGGTTCCTGGTGCGGTACAGGCCCCAGTGCAGGCCGAGGATCGAGTAGTTCTTCACCAGGGCGTGGTGGAGCGCGGGGCTCGGGACGGTGCCGCTCGCGAAGCCGACGACGAGGATGCGGCCCTCGAAGGCGACGGTCTTCGCGGACTGGGTGTACGCGTCCCCGCCGACCGGGTCGTAGACCACGTCGGCGCCCCGGCCGCCGGTGACCTGCTTGACCGCGGCGACGACATCGTCGGCGTGCCGGTCGACGACCGTGTCGCAGCCCAGTTCCCGGGCGACGGCGGCCTTGTCGGCGCCGCCCACGACGCCGATGACCGTGGCCCCGGCCGCCTTGCCGAGCTGTACGGCCGCGCTGCCGACCCCGCCCGCGGCGGCGTGCACGAGCAGCGTCTCGCCGGACCGCAGGCAGGCCCGGCGGTGCAGGCCGAACCAGCCCGTCTGGTAGCCGATGTGCAGCGCTGCGGCCTCGGCGTCGTCCAGCGCGTCGGGCGCGGGCAGCAGGGCGGCGGCGTCGGCGACGGCGTACTCGGCGAAGCCGCCGTGCGGCAGCGCCGGGCTGGCGATCACCCGTCGGCCGTCCGCGGTCTGGCCACAGATCTCCACCCCCGGGGTGAACGGCAGCGGCGGGCGGACCTGGTACTGGCCGCGGCACATCAGCGCGTCCGGGAAGTTGACGTTCGCGGCCCGCACCCGCAGCAGGACCTGGCCCTCGCCGGGCGTGGGCCGCTCCGTCTCCGTCAGCCGCATCACCTCGCTCGGTTCGCCGAGCGAGTGCACTTGCCATGCCTGCATGCGGGGCCTCCACGGAACTGCGTCGCCTGACCGGACTCGATCACATACTAAGCAGTCGCTTGCCCAGCAGGGAACAGCCGCCGTCAGCCGTCTCAGCCGTCCGCGGCGCGCCGGGACGGCCGCGCCCGCACATGCATCCGCTCGCCCTGCGGCCCGAAGAGGCTGAGGAACTCCACCGGCCCCTCCCCCGTCGACCCGAACCAGTGCGGGACCCGGGTGTCGAACTCCGCCGCCTCCCCCGCGTCGAGCACCACGTCGTGCTCGCCGAGCACCAGCCGCAGCCGCCCGGACAGCACATAGAGCCACTCATAGCCCTCGTGCGTGCGCGGGTCGGGCTCCTGGCGGCGCCGCGGTTCGAGCACCTTGAACGCCTGCAGCCCGCCCGGTTGGCGGGTCAGCGGCCAGTGCTTGCGCCCGAACCGCACGATCGGCTCGGTCGCCCCCACCCGCGGGTCCCCGACGGGCGGGGCGCCCACCAGCTCGTCCAGCGGCACCTGGTGCGCCCGCGCGATCGGCAGCAGCAGCTCCAGGGAGGGCTTGCGCAGGCCCGCCTCCAGCCGCGACAGGGTGCTCACCGAGATGCCGGTCGCCACCGAGAGCCCGGCGAGCGTGGCACCCCGCTCCTTGCGGATCCGCCGCAGCCGCGGGCCGACCTCGGCGAGCACCTCGTCCGTGTCGTCGCCCGCACGGTCCTGCACATGGTCGTTCGCGCCACTCATGGGTTCATACTCATGGGCCCTTGCAGTTTGGGCAAACACGCTTGCCAATGCGGCAGTACGCGGGCGCGGTCGACGGGCTCGCCGAGCGCTTCGGCCGCGACGCATCGCACTGCTTGTACTACACGCACTGCCATGGCGGGGAAGCGTGGGGCGTTCGGCGCGCTCGCCACGTCCCCGATGAACGTCCACGGTGACGCGGCGAGCCGCGGTCACCGGGCGGGCGCGGCGATCAACGGGTACCCGCTCCTCGCCGATCTCGACGCGGCCGTCGGGGTGTGGTCCCGGCGCCCTCGTTGCACCATGGCTGCATGCTGTTGGCCCGGCTCGCCCAGGTGTCCCGGGAGGTCGCCGCGACCGCGGCCCGGTCCCGGAAGACCGCCCTGCTCGCCGACTTGCTCCGGAACACGGAGCCGGACGACGTACCGATCGTCATCCCCTGTCTGGCGGGCCGGCTGCCGCAGGGCCGGCTCGGCGTCGGCTGGAAGGTGCTCGCCCGGCATGTGCCCCCGGCCGCCGAGCCGTCCCTCACCGTGCGCGAGGTGGACGCCCGCCTCACCGAGCTGGGCAAGCTCTCCGGACCCGGCTCGCAGGCGGAGCGGATCCGGCTGGTAGGTGCGCTGCTCGGCGCGGCCACCGAGGACGAGCAGCGCTTCCTGCTCGGACTGCTCACCGGCGAGGTGCGGCAGGGCGCCCTGGACGCCGTCGCCGTGGAAGGGCTCGCTCAGGCGACCGGGGCGGACCCGGCGGAGGTCCGGCGGGCGGTGATGCTCGCCGGGTCGCTCCAGGCGGTCGCCGCGGCGCTGCTCGCGGACGGCCCCGGGGCGCTGGACCGTTTCCGGCTCACCGTCGGCCGCCCGGTGCAGCCGATGCTGGCGCGGACCGCCGCCTCGGTCACGGCGGCGGTCGAGAAGCTGGGCGCCTGCGCGGTCGAGGAGAAGCTCGACGGCATCCGCGTCCAACTGCACCGGGACGGCGACTCGGTGCGCGTCCACACCCGTACGCTCGACGACATCACCGACCGGCTGCCCGAGGTGACGGCCGCCGCTCTGGAGCTGACGGGCGAGCGGTTCATCCTGGACGGCGAGGTGATCGCCTTCGGCCCGGCGGGTCGGCCCCGGTCCTTCCAGGAGACGGCCGGGCGGGTCGGCTCCCGGGTGGACGTGGCACGGGCGGCCCGGGAGGTCCCCCTCTCCCCGGTGTTCTTCGACGCCCTCGCGGTCGGCGACCGTGACCTGCTGGACCTGCCGTTCGCCGAACGGCACGCGGAGCTGGCCCGGCTGGTGCCCGCGCCGCTGCGGGTGCGCCGGACCCTGGTGTCCGGACCCGAGGACGTCCGGGAGGCGGAGCGGTTCCTCGCCGAGACGCTGGAGCGCGGCCACGAGGGCGTCGTGGTGAAGGCCCTGGACGCGCCCTACAACGCGGGCCGGCGCGGGGCGTCCTGGCTGAAGGTCAAGCCCGTGCACACCCTGGACCTGGTGGTCCTGGCCGCCGAATGGGGACATGGCCGCCGCACCGGCAGGCTCTCCAACCTGCATCTGGGCGCGCGCGGCCCGGACGGCGGCTTCGTCATGCTCGGCAAGACGTTCAAGGGCATGACCGATGCGATGCTTCGCCGGCAGACCGAGCGGCTGCGGGAGCTGGCCGTCACGGACGACGGCTGGGTGGTCACCGTACGCCCCGAACTCGTCGTCGAGATCGCCTACGACGGCCTGCAGCGGTCCTCCCGCTATCCGGCCGGCGTCACCCTGCGCTTCGCCCGTGTGGTCCGTTACCGCGAGGACAAGCGGCCGGAGCAGGCCGACACCGTCGAGTCGCTGCTCGCCGCGCACCCCGAGGTCCGGCCGTGACGGGCCGGCGGAGCGCGGGCCTGCTCCTGTTCCGGCACGCCGAGGACGGCTGGCAGGTGCTGCTCGGTCACCTGGGCGGCCCCTTCTTCGCCCGGCAGGACGCCGGGGCGTGGACCATCCCGAAGGGCGAGTACGGGTCCGACGAGAGCGCCTGGGACGCGGCCCGGCGCGAGTTCCGGGAGGAGCTGGGCCTGCCGCCGCCGGACGGTGCGGCCGTGCCGCTCGGCGAGGTCAGGCAGACGGGCGGCAAGGTCGTCACGGCGTGGGCGGTGGAGGCGGATCTGGACCCGGCGGCCGTCGTACCCGGCACCTTCCGGATGCAGTGGCCGCCACGCTCGGGACAGGTCCGGGAGTTCCCGGAGCTGGACCGGGTGGAGTGGTTCGGGCTCGACCGGGCCGGGCGGCTGATCGTGACGGCGCAGGCCGCGTTCCTCGACCGGCTGGCGGAGCACACGGCCGGCCGGTGAGCGGCGGCCCTCCCTCGGGCCCCGGGCGCCGGGCGCCGGGCGCCGGTACCCCGGGAACAACGCCAAGACCCCCGAGCACCGCCCCGCGGGGTGGCGGTCCGGTACCAGGCCGCACGCGTTGCGGAGCCCTCCGGCGCGCGGGAAGGTCGTAGCACAGCCCGTTCCGAGGGAGGTCGGCCATGCCCATCGCGACGGTGAACCCGGCGAACGGCGAGACGCTCAAGACGTACGAGCCCATGGGCGAGGAGGAGATCGAGCGCCGGCTCCAGCTCGCCGAGGCCACGTTCCGTACCTACCGGTCGAGCGGCTTCACGGACCGCGGGCGGCTGCTGCTCCAGGCCGCACACCTGCTGGACGAGGACCGGGAGGACATCGCGCGGACCATGACCACCGAGATGGGCAAGCCGGTCGAGCAGGCCCGCGCGGAGGCGGCGAAGTGCGCCAGGGCGATGCGTTGGTACGCCGAGCACGCCGAGGAGCTGCTGGCCGACGAGGAGCCAGCCGACTCCGAAGTGCGGGACTCCGGCGCGGCACGCGTGCGGGTGCGCTACCGGCCGCTCGGGCCGGTGCTCGCGGTGATGCCGTGGAACTTCCCGTTGTGGCAGGTGATCCGGTTCGCCGCCCCAGCCCTGATGGCGGGCAACGTCGGCCTGCTCAAGCACGCCTCCAACGTGCCGCAGACCGCCCTCTACCTGGAGGATCTCTTCCACCGGGCGGGCTTCACCGACGGCTGCTTCCAGACGCTGCTCATCGGCTCCGGGGCGGTCGCGGACGTGCTGCGCGACGAGCGGGTAAAGGCGGCCACCCTGACCGGCAGCGAACCCGCCGGCCGGGCCGTCGCCTCCGTCGCCGGGGACCTGGTGAAGAAGACGGTGCTGGAGCTGGGCGGCAGCGATCCGTACGTGGTCATGCCGTCGGCTGACCTCGACCGGGCCGCGCGGGTCGCGGTGACCGCGCGGGTGCAGAACAACGGGCAGTCGTGCATCGCCGCCAAGCGGTTCATCGTGCACACGGACGTCTACGACGCCTTCGCCGAACGGTTCGTCGCCGGGATGCGGGCGCTGACGGTCGGCGACCCGATGGCGCGGGACACCGACGTCGGCCCGCTCTCCACCGAACAGGGGCGGGCCGGCCTGGAGGAACTCGTCGACGACGCCCGGCGCGGCGGGGCGATGGTGCTGTGCGGCGGTCACCGCCCGGAGGGACCCGGCTGGTACTACCTGCCGACCGTACTCGCGCGGGTCACCCGCGAGATGCGCATCCACCGCGAGGAGGCGTTCGGACCGGTCGCCACGCTGTACCGGGCCGACGGACTCGACGAAGCGGTGCTCATCGCCAACGACACGCCGTTCGGGCTCAGCTCGAACGTGTGGACGCGGGACGAGGCCGAGATCGACCGGTTCGTGCGGGACCTGGAGGCGGGCAGCGTGTATGTGAACGGGATGACCGCGTCCCATCCGGCATTCCCCTTCGGCGGGGTCAAGCGGTCCGGGTACGGGCGTGAGCTGTCCGGGCACGGGATCCGCGAGTTCTGCAACATCACCACGGTGTGGCAGGGCGCGTGACGCTTCCGGGGCTACGATCCGATCTGTGAACCGCGAAGTGACTCTGCCTCTGATCGTCGACGACCGCGGTGCCTTGCAGGTGGCGGCGGCCGACGTGAGCAAGCTGCTCCGCACGGTGGGCGGCCGGTGGCTGCGGCTCGTCGAGGCCGGGCAGGACGGGCTGGACGAGGACACGGTGGCCGCGCTGACGATCGAACTCGCGAAGCTGGCCGACCGCATCGATGTGGCCTGCATCGCCCACAGCAGCGGAGCACCGTAGCGGGAACGGTCCGGCACCGGCAGCGGAGCACCGTAGCAGGAACGGTCCGGCACCGGCAGCGGAGCACCGTAGCAGGAACGGTCCGACACCGGCAGCGGTCCGCCGCCGCCCACGCGACTCCCGCCGCCCCACTCACGACGCATGGGCCCACACGGCCCAGGGTCTCGCCTCGTACGCCGGGAGCCGGCGCCCGCGGCTGCGGGCGCGCCCCTCCGCACGGCATCCCGCACATCCGCGACCGCCCGCACCGCTTGGGTCGCCCGCGCGTCGGGGTCCGGGGACGGCTGCGCGGAGAACCCGAGGCAGGCGCGGGCCTGCGCGCGCAAGCCGTGGGGACGGCGCGGCGAGTCCGCGATCCGGGCGCAATACCCGGCCCGAACCGCGAAGTTGGCGGTCAGCGCGAGCGCGACCCCGGCGGTCCGGCGTTGCGGGCGAGCCGGGCGACGCAGGCCGGACAGGGCCGGCAGCCGCGCAGCGGCCGGTACCGGCGGGCCCGGCCCTCGTCCACGCCGCGGGCCGCGGCGAACCCGGGCAGCCAGGCGCCCGCCTTCTCCGCCCTCGGCTAGCAGGGTGAAGAAGGCCGCCGACTCCGGGCGGACGAGGGCAGGTTGGGCCGCTGCCCAAGGGCGCTCCGGTCCGCGGCG
>NZ_JBSGBN010000069.1:0-51095 GCF_053601275.1 Streptomyces sp. NPDC004752
GGCGTCCGGCCCGGCGCGGGCCCCGGCGCACACGTCGGCCCCGACGCACACCGCGGCCCCGGCGGCGGCCTGAGCGACGACACCGCGATCCTCACCCCGCAGAAGCAGGTCCCGGAACCGGCCGATTCCGGCTACGGCCTCCTGGCCGACAACGTCTCCGGACACACCGTCACCAGCGGCATCCCGGTCGTCCCGCCCGGCCCCGGCCCCGACGCCGCGTTCGCGCCGGGCGCGCACACCGAGGGACCGGTGCCGCCCGCCGCCCCGAAGCTGCCCGAGCCGGTCGCGCAGAACGTGCCGGAGGCCAAGCCGAAGAAGAAGGGCCGCAGCAAGCTGGTGCTGCTCGGCAGTGTCGTCGTCGTCCTCGGCGCCGGTGTCTACGGCGCCGGGCTGCTGATGAACCACTCCGACGTGCCCAAGGGCACCACCGTGCTCGGCGTCGACATCGGCGGCGGCACCCGCGACGACGCCGTCAAGAAGCTCGACAACGCGTTCGGCAGCCGGGTCAACACGCCGCTGAAGCTGTCGGTGGACGGCAGGGCGGTCTCGATGGCACCGGACCGGGCGGGTCTCCAGTTCGACTTCCAGACCACGGTGAGCACGGCCGCGCGCAGCGACTACAACCCGGTGTCCGTGGTCGGCTCCCTGTTCGGCCAGAAGCGCGAGGTCGAACCGGACATGCCGGTCGACGAGGAGAAGCTCCAGGCCGCCCTGACGGAGGCGGGCGGCAACTCCGGCTCGGTCACCGAGGGCACGATCAGGTTCGAGTCCGGCAAGGCCGTCGCCGTCTACGGCAAGGCGGGCAAGGGCATCGACGCCGGCCAGTCCGTCCAGGCCGTCGAACAGGCATACCGCACCCTGGTGGAGACCGGCGCGGCGTCCCCGGTGTCCGTGCCCACCACGACCCAGCAGCCGACGATCTCGAACGCCGAGGTCGACCGGATGATGAAGACGTTCGCCGAGCCCGCGATGTCCGACCTCGTCACCGTGCAGACCGACGCGGCGCACAGCATCAAGTTCGGCCCGCTGTCCCTGCCGAAGATCCTCGGCGTCAAGGCCGTCGGCGGCAAGCTGGTCGAGACGTACGACCTTGAGGCGCTCAAGAAGGCCTACGGCAGCACGTTCGACGGCGTGCAGGTCGAGTCCGCGACCGGAAAGCGTGACGTCCAGCCGCAGGACGTCGTCGCCGCGCTGCGCAAGGCCCTGCGCGGCACGACGCAGACGGAGCGCACGGGAATCATCGAGATCAACCCGAACTGACGGGGGCGGGGCGTCCGGAGCCACGGGGTCCGAGGCCCCGTGGGCCGGAACGTGCCGGATGGACGCGACGGACGTGCCGGATGTGCCAGATGTGCCGGACGTGGCCGCTACGACATCTGCCATCCGTTATGACATCTGTCATCCGGCACTCGGGACGGCCGACACTGCCGTGCCCCCGGCCCGCGCCGTCACCATGAACGCCATGAACGCCATGAACGCCATGAACGCCATGAACGCCATGACGACGACAGGGGCGCCCGCCACCACCTCCGTGGTCGGGTTCGACCAGGTCAGCAAGGTGTACGGGAACGTGCGGGCCGTGGATGGGCTCTCGCTCGCGCTCCGCCCGGGGGAGACCGTGGCCCTGCTCGGGCCCAACGGAGCCGGCAAGTCGACCACCCTCGACCTGCTGCTCGGCCTCAAGCGCCCCGACAGCGGCACGGTCCGCGTCTTCGGCACCGGCCCGCGCGAGGCGATCGTGGCCGGCCGGGTGGGCGCCATGCTGCAATCCGGCGGGCTGATGGACGAGGTGACCGTCGCCGAACTGGTCAGGCTCGGCTGCGCGCTGCACCCACGGCCGCACCCGGTCGCCGACGTACTGGCCCGCGCCGGGATCTCCCCGATCGCCGACCGCAAGGTCAACAAGCTCTCCGGCGGCCAGGCCCAGCGCGTCCGCTTCGCCCTCGCCACCGTCGGCGACAGCGACCTGATCGTCCTCGACGAGCCCACCACCGGCATGGACGTCTCCGCCCGCCAGGCGTTCTGGGCCACCCTGCGCGAGCAGGCCGACCAGGGCCGTACCGTGCTGTTCGCCACCCACTACCTGGAAGAGGCCGACGCGATCGCCGACCGGGTGCTCGTGCTGCACCGCGGCAGGCTCCTCGCCGACGGCACCGCCGCCGAGATCAAGGCGAGGGCGGGCGCCCGCCGGATCTCCTTCGACCTCGCGGGCGACATCGACCGGGCCGCCCTTGAGGCCCTGCCCGCCCTGCCCCACCTCACCTCGATGGACGTCAGCGGCCGGACCGTCCGCATCCGGTCCTCCGACGCCGACGCCACCGTGCACGCCCTGTACGGACTCGGCGTCTACCCCCGCAATCTCGAAGTCGCCGGGCTCGGACTGGAGCAGGCATTCGTCGCCATCACGGAGGCCGAGGAGGCCAAGCAGTCATGAACAGCCTGATCAAGCTGGAACTCACCCGGGCCCTGCGCAACCGCAAGTTCCTGTTCTTCTCGGTGATCTACCCCTCGGCCCTGTTCCTGCTCATCGCGGGCAACGCCGACTCCACCGACACGGTCGACGGCACCGGCCTGACCCTGCCGACGTACATGATGGTCTCCATGGCCTCTTTCGGCGCCCTCACCGCCGTCCTGATGGGCAACAGCGAGCGCATCGCCAAGGAACGCGAGAGCGGCTGGGTGCGGCAGCTGCGGCTGACCAGCCTGCCGGGGCGCGGCTACGTCCTCGCCAAGACCGCGAGCGCGGCCGTCGTCAGCCTCCCGTCCATCGTCATCGTCTTCGTGGTCGCCGCGGCCGTGAAGGACGTACGCCTGGACACCTGGCAGTGGCTCGCCCTCACCGGCGCGATCTGGGCCGGGAGCCTGGTCTTCGCCGCGCTCGGCGTCGCCCTCGGCTATCTGGCCGCCGGGGACGCCGTCCGCCCGATCACGATGATCATCTACTTCGGCCTGTCGATCCTGGGCGGCCTGTGGATGCCGTCCACGACCTTCCCGCAGTGGCTCCAGGACATCGCCAGGTGGCTGCCCACGCACGCGTACGCTGCCCTGGGGCGCGCGATCGAGCAGAACCAGGCGCCGCACGTCCAGGACATCGCCGTCCTCGCCGTCTTCTTCGTGCTGTTCACGGGCGGCGCTGCCTGGCTGTACCGGAAGGACACGCGGACCGCGTGAGCACGATGACAGGGGAACCGAGGGCCGACGCGAGCGGAACGCGGGCGCGGTTCCAGCCGGTCCTGCTCGCCCGCAACCGCCGTGGGCTGCTGGTCAAGTCGCTGTGGATCGGGGTGTGGCTGGTCTTCCTCAGCTCGCCGGTCCGGGACCTGACGGGCGGCGGCCACACCACCGCCGGTACGGTGGCCGGCGCGATCGGCCTGATCGCCTTCGTCGGCGTCTATCTGGTGCTGTTCTTCCGGAACCTGGGCCGGACCTGCTCCGTACGGGCCGTCGCCGTCCTGCTCACGGTCCTCGGCGTCCTCGCCCCCCTGCTGGCCCTCACCCTCGGCGGCCCCTGGCTCGGCCTGTTCGTCTACCTCTCCGTCGCCTGCGGGGCGACGCTGCCGCTGCGCGCCGCGTTCTGGGCCATCCCCGCGTCGGCCGCCGCGATGTACCTCGTCGGGGTGCACATCCACGACGAGGCGACGGCACGCGACCTGCTCCTGCTCCAACTGCTCATCGGGTTCGGGATGAGCGGCATCGGCCAGCTCGTCCGCACCACGATCGAGCTGCGCAACGCCCGGGCCACCGTGGCCCAGCTCGCCGCCAACGAGGAGCGGCTGCGGCTCGCCCGCGACCTGCACGACCTGCTCGGCCACTCCCTCTCGCTGATCACGCTGAAGAGCGAACTCGCGGGCCGGATGCTCCCCGACCACCCCGACAAGGCGGCCCAGCAGGTCGCCGACATCGAGCGGGTCAGCCGCCAGGCCCTGGTCGATGTGCGGGAGGCGGTCACCGGGTACCGGCGCCCCCGCCTCGCCGCCGAACTCGCCGGCGCCCAGGTCGCCCTCACCGCCGCCGGGGTCACCTCCCGGATGCCCGCCGAACCGGATCTCGCCGGGGTGCCCGAGGAAGCCGAGTCCGCGCTGGCCTGGGCGCTGCGCGAGGCCGTCACCAACGTCGTACGGCACAGCGGTGCCCAGCGCTGCGCGGTGGAGGTGCTGCGGCGGCAGACCCTGGACGGGCCGGTCCTCGAACTCTCCGTCGAGGACAACGGCGCGGGCGGCTCAGGCGCGGGCCCCGGCAACGGCCTGACCGGCCTGACCGAACGCCTGGCGAAGGCCGGCGGCACCCTGGAGGCGGGCCGGGTCAAGCACGGCTTCCGGCTGGTCGCCCGCGTGCCCGTGCCGGCCGGCACGGACATAGGATCCCCGGCATGAGCCGCACGATCAAGGTCCTCCTCGCCGAGGACCAGTCGATGGTCCGCGAGGCGCTGGCCGCCCTGCTCGGCCTGGAGGACGACATCGAGGTCGTCGCCCAGGTCGCGCGCGGGGACGAGGTGCTGGCCGCGGCGCGCGAGCACGGTGTGGACGTCGCTCTGCTCGACATCGAGATGCCGGGCTGCACCGGCATCGAGGCCGCGGCCCGGGTGCACCGGGAGCTGCCCGGGGTGAAGCTGGTCGTCCTCACCACCTTCGGCCGCCCCGGCTATCTGCGCAGCGCGATGGAGGCGGGCGCCGACGCCTTCCTGGTCAAGGACGCCCCCGCCGCCCAGCTCGCCGAGGCGGTGCGCAAGGTGCTGTCCGGCGAGCGGGTCATCGACCCCACGCTCGCCGCCGCGGCCCTCGCCGAGGGTGCCAACCCGCTCACCGACCGCGAACGCGAGATCCTCCGCGCCGCCGCCGACGGCTCCACCAACGCGGAACTGGCCAAGGCCCTGCACCTCTCCCAGGGCACGGTCCGCAACTACCTCTCCACAGCCATCCAAAAACTAACAGCCCGCAACAGAACAGAAGCAGCCCACATAGCCCACGAAAAGGGCTGGCTGTAACCCACGGCACCTGAAGGAGCGATGCGGGGCAGCCGACGGCGGGGGCAGCGCCCCGATAGGGGCGCGGGGCTGTATCGATATGCGGCTCCGCCGCGCGGGCGCGATCAGCCACGACGCACCCGCACCCGATGGACGGCAGACCCTGCCCTCTATCTGGCGCAGCGAAGCAGCCGACGGCGGGGGCAGCGCCCTGAAAGGGGCGCGGGGCTGTATCGATATGCGGCTCCGCCGCGGTGGGGGTCCCCCCTGTTCGAGCGGAGCCGAGAACTTGGGGGAGCGATCAACCACGACGGCGCCGCACCCGACAGACCCCAGATCCCGGCCCCGCCGACCCACGCCGCACCGGCCAGCCGGCGCAAACCCAAACGGCCCTAATTCAACCGCGCCCGCGCAACCGCCGCCTGCCGCCGCACCCGCCGCGCCCCCGCCTCGTCCACCGCGGCCAGCACCTCCGCGTACGCATCCAACTCCGCCGCCCCGGCGACGAACTCCCCGCGCTGGACGAGGATGTGCGCCCGGTCATAACGCAGCCGGGCCGGATGCGACGGCAGCAGCAGGGACAGCTCCACGGCCCACAACGCCACGTCCGACCGCTCGGGCCGCGCCGCCGCCCACGCCCGGATGTTGTTCAGGATCCGCACGACGACGTCGACAGGCGCCGCCGGCACCAGCATGGACGGCTCCAGCGGCGCCCCCGTGGCCCCGGCGACCAGCAGCTCCGCGTCCGTCCCGGTGAGCACCCGGCCACCGTCGAACGGGTCGGCCAGCACCTGTTCCCCGACCGGGCCGAACCCCACCACGAAGTGCCCCGGCAGCGCGACCCCGCACACCTGCGCCCCCGCCCGCCGGGCCACTTCCATCCAGACCACCGACAGCAGGATCGGCAGCCCGCGCCGCCGCCGCAGCACCGCGTGCAGGAACGACGACTCCAGCCGCCGATAGTCGGCCGCGGAGCCATGGAACTCGTGCCGCACCCCGAGCAGTCGGTGCAGCGCGGCGGCCCAGGCCGACGGCCCGCCCGGACGGTACGGCAGCTGCCCCGCGAGCCGGTCGAGCGCCAACTGCACCGCGTCCATGCCCGCCTCGTCCAGCGACCCGTCCGCCTCCGCGCCGAGCAGCAGACACAGCAGCGACAGATCGGGCCGCTCGGCGCGCGCCTCCGCGGCGAACCGCCGACGCACTTCGGCGGAGCGCTCCGGAGACGGGGGATAGGGGGGATAGGGAGGACGCATGGCAGGCCCGCGCCCGGTCACGACGGCCCGTACCGCAGGCCGACGTCGTCGCTGTCACCCGGCTCCCGGTACCGCGGGCCGGTGTCGTCGGTGTCACCCGGCTCCCGGTACCGCGGGCCGGTGTCGTCGCTGTCACCCGGCTCCCGGTAGTGGTGGTACGCGTGGTGCGCGGCGAAGCCCAGACCGGCGTACAGCGCCCGCGCTCCCGCGTTGTCCGCCTCGACCTGAAGCCAGGCGGCCGAGGCGCCCTCGTCGAGGGCCCGCCGGGCCAGCGCGGCCAGCACGGCCGTGGCCAGCCCCCGCCGACGCTGCTCCGGATCCACCTCGACGGCGGCGAACCCGGCCCACCGCCCGTCCACGACGCACCGCCCGATCGCGGCCGGGGCACTCTCGTCCGCACCGGGCACGGTCGCGAACCACACCGAAGGCCCGCTGCTCAGCACCCGCAGGGCCACCTCGCTCACCCCCTTGCGCTGGTACCTGGTCAGCCATGTCGCATCCGCGGTCCGGGACAGCACCACCGTGGTGTCCTCTGTGGTGCCCTCGGCCCGGTCCGCGACCGGCGCGAGCGCCCCGGTCCACAGCTCGGCGGTCACCTCGCGCACCCAGCCGCGCCGCTCCAGCTCCGCGCACAACAGCTCCTGGGTGCCCGCGGCGCCGGTCGCGGTCTGTACGTACGCGGGCAGCCCGCGCTCGCCGTACCAGCGTCGTACGGCCCGCAGCGCCGCGTCGAGCGGAAGACCGGGGTCGCCGAGCGGCAGCACGCTGTTGGCCCGCCGGGTGAACCCCACCCGTCGCCCGGCCACCGCCCCCCGAGGGCTGGCTTCGCGCGGCATCTCCTGGACCGCGGCGCGCAGTTCCCACCCGCCGAGCCGCTCGCTCTCCACCGGCTGCCAGGCCCGCGCGGACACCCGCGCGAGTTCCTCGTAGGTGGCGGCGGGACCCCGTCGGCGCGCCGGGGCGTCCGGCACGATCTTGCCCGCGACCAGCGAGGACTCCGATATCCGAACGCTCTGCCCGTCCTTCCGTGTGATCAGCAGCACACCGTCGTCCCAGGATGTGAGAACACCCACCGTGTCGGTGAACTTCGCCACGGGACTCGCGGGTTCGCTCAAGCGTCGTACGGAGACCCGTTTGCCCACGTCAGCAGCGGTGATACGGACCTCAAGTCGCCCGGCGGCAGAGATTTCCACAGGTCAGTTCACCCCTCCTGTTCGGATCATGCCCAAGAACGGAGATACTAGGGGCGGGCATCGACGACGCCGCGCTCCCGCGCGCCAGGCGGCGGAGCCTGTGGAGGCCCGCCGGCGCCCTATCGAGGAGGAACGACAGCGTGACCTACGTCATCGCGCAGCCTTGTGTCGACGTCAAGGACAAGGCGTGCATCGAGGAGTGCCCGGTCGACTGCATCTACGAGGGCCAGCGGTCCTTGTACATCCACCCGGACGAATGCGTCGACTGTGGTGCCTGTGAGCCGGTCTGCCCGGTCGAGGCGATCTTCTACGAGGACGACACTCCGGAGGAGTGGAAGGACTACTACAAGGCGAACGTCGAGTTCTTCGACGAGCTGGGCTCCCCCGGCGGCGCCAGCAAGCTGGGCCTGATCGAGCGCGATCACCCCGTCATCGCCGCGCTGCCGCCGCAGGCCGAGTAACCCGCACGACGGCCCGCGCCACCCCTGTTCCCGGCAATCGGGGAACCGGGGAACCGGCGCCGCCTCGGTTCCGTACGGCCCGGTCGCCTAGATCGCCGCCGTACGGGACCGAGGCGTTTGCCGTACCGACGAAAGTGAGCCAGTACATCGTGTCCGCAGTCTCCGACCGCCTTCCCGACTTCCCCTGGGACAAACTGGAGCCGTACAAGAAGACCGCCGCCGCGCACCCCGACGGCATCGTCGACCTGTCCGTCGGCACCCCGGTCGACCCGGTCCCCGAGCTGATCCAGAAGGCGCTGATCGCCGCGGCCGACTCGCCGGGTTACCCGACCGTCTGGGGCACGCCCGAACTGCGCGACGCGATCACCGGCTGGGTGGCACGCCGCCTCGGCGCCCGCGATGTCACCCATCGCCACGTCCTGCCCGTCGTCGGCTCCAAGGAACTCGTCGCCTGGCTCCCCACCCAGCTGGGCCTCGGCCCAGGCGACCAGGTGGCCCACCCGCGCCTCGCCTACCCGACGTACGAGGTCGGCGCCCGGCTGGCCCGCGCCGAGCACGTGGTCTACGACGACCCGACGGACCTGGACCCCGCGAACCTGAGACTCCTGTGGCTGAACTCCCCGTCGAACCCGACGGGCCGGGTGCTGGCCAAGGAGGAGCTGACCCGGATCGTGGCCTGGGCCCGTGAGCACGGCATCCTGGTCTTCTCCGACGAGTGCTACCTCGAACTCGGCTGGGAGGCCGACCCGGTCTCGGTGCTCCACCCGGACGTCAACGGCGGCTCGTACGACGGGATCGTCGCCGTTCACTCCCTCTCCAAGCGCTCGAACCTGGCCGGTTACCGCGCCGCCTTCCTGGCCGGCGACCCGGCCGTCCTTGGCCCCCTGCTGCAGCTCCGCAAGCACGGCGGCATGATGACCTCCGCGCCGGCCCAGGCGGCGGCGGTGGCGGCCCTGGGCGACGACACGCACGTCCACGAGCAGCGTGAGCGGTACGCCGCCCGTCGTGCGGTCCTGCGCGAGGCGCTGCTCGCCCACGGCTTCCGCATCGAGCACAGCGAGGCGAGCCTCTACCTGTGGGCCACCCGCGGCAAGTCCTGCTGGGACACGGTCGCCCACCTGGCCGACCGGGGCATCCTGGTCGCGCCGGGCGACTTCTACGGCGCGGCGGGCGAGACGTTCGTCCGAGTCGCGCTGACGGCCACGGACGAACGGATCGCGGCGGCGGTACGGCGGCTGTCCGACTGACCGGACCTCGCTGCCGTCGACGCACCGGTCGATGCACCAGTCGGCGCGCGTGGCGGCCGGGCGGACAGCCCAGAACCGATCGGTTGCCTCGTTCGATCCGACCACGGCCGATGCGACACTGCCGGCTCGGTTCGTCCGGACACGGCGACGGGGCCCAGGAAGCGTCCTGGACCCCGGCACCGCTCGGTCGGCGGCGTCGGCCGCCGTCGGCCTCAGCCGCCCAGCGGCAGCCCCTGCACCGGCAGTTGGGACGTCGGCAGCCCGCCCTTGGTGAGGCCGCCCGTCGGCAGCCCGCCCTGTGTGGCCGACTGGGTGGTCTCACCGAGGATGCCCCCGGCGGCGCCGGTCGCGTCGCCCGTCGCCTTCTGCGCCATCGGCGCCGCCTTCTTCACGGCCTGGCCACCGGTCTTGCCCGCGGCCGGCACCGCCTTCTTGACGGCCTTGCCGCCCGTGTCGCCGACGACCCCGGTGACGTGCCGGGCCGCGCCGTCGACGGTGTTGCCGATGCTCGCCCCGTCCAGGGCGGTCAGCCCGCCGAGGTTCGGGGTGGCCGGGAGGCTCGGCGCCGCGCTGGCAGAGCCGGCCACACCGACCCCGGCGGCCGCTCCCGCTGCGACGAGCAGCACGGTACGGGCGATCCGGCGGGTCAGGGGGAGGGACATGATGCTCCATTCGACGGGAGAACTGTGAAGTATCCGACCGTGCCCGGCAGTTGACCGACCGCAGCGGATCGTCCCCGGTGGATCGTCCGCTGTTGATCGTGTGCTGTTGATCGGGTGCTGCTCATCGTGTGCTGCTGATCGTCCGGGCTCGGACGCAGTGACTACCGCTCGAAGCCCGCGAAGGTTGCGGAGGCCCCGGGTAAAGAATTGATAACGCATCGCATTATCAGTTGTGGATAAAAATGGGCAAAGGGCGCCCCGTCGGAGCGCCCGCAGGATCCTTGCATCCCCGCATTCCCAAGGGTTTTCCGGGCCGTGGGAAGGACCGCACGGCAACCGGCATACCCGTCCACTCCGAGCCGCGTCGTATCACCCCTGGGAGTGAGGCGCGGTCCTACTGTCCGGTCATGGCGGTCCTACTGTCCCGTCATGATCCGCACGGACCCCGCGGCCCGCTCCGCGCCCGCGGCGCCCTGCGTGGCGACCGGACGCCACAGACTGTCCGTGCTCCCGGCGGACCACACGCGCCCCGCGTACGACACCCGCTGGATGTGCAGCGCCGAGGCGTTGGCCACCGCCCAGTGCGCCAGCTGCCAGCCCCGCTCCAGCTCGGTCCGGCCCGCCGCGTCCGTCCTGGAACCCTCCGGCACCGGCACGGTCACCGTCCGGCCCTCCGCCCGGGCGGTCACCGTCGGGGACGGCGACGGCCGCCGCGAGCCGCCCACCTCCGCGCCCGCCTCCACCATGGTGTCCCGCGAGTCGAAGTCCCGTACCAGCGCGGCCCGTACCGCGTCGGTACCCGTGGCCATGGCCGCCGCCGTCCCGCCGGCCGTGGGTCGGCCCTGGCAGGTCAGCGTGGCCGCGGACCGCCCGGTCAGGGCCGCGGCCAACAGCGTGGCGTCCGGCTCGTGCTTGGCGTACGCCTCCGGGAAGCCGCTGCGCTGCACGCGCTGCGCGGCCACGGTGAGCGGCAGCCGTTCGTAGTCACGCACCTTGCCCAGGTGGTCGTAGAACATGCCCGCCGCATAGGCCGGGTCCATGATCTGCTTCTCGGTGCCCCAGCCCTGTGAGGGACGCTGCTGGAACAGTCCGAGCGAGTCCCGGTCGCCGTGCCCCAGATTGCGCAGCCCGGACTCCTGGAGCGCGGTCGCCAGCGCGATGGCCACGGCCCGCTCGGGCATGGCGCGCCCGGTGCCGACGGCGGTGATCGTCGCAGCGTTCACCGCCTGCTCGGGCGTGAACCGGTACGACGTACGGTCGTTCCCGGCCGCGACCACCTTGCAGGCCGGGGTTCGCGTACCACCGGTGACGTACTGCACGGCGAGATAGCCCGCGAGCGCGCACAGGACGACGAAGGCCGCACCGAGGCGGAAGAGGCGGCCACGACGCTGGGGAGAAGGAGGGGTCGGCTCTGGCACGCGTACAAGGTACTGGAGGCTGCCGAGGTCCCGGTGCCAGGTGCGGCGGACGGTGCGGGACGTCCGCCGTGCGGTGGCGCGTTAGGGTCGACGGCATGGCCGACACCTCGCTTGACCTCACGCTGGACGCCGCCGCGCTCACCGCGCAACTCGTCGACTTCCCCTCGGAGAGCGGCACGGAGAAGCCGCTCGCCGACGCGATCGAGGCCGCCCTGCGCGCCCTGCCGCACCTGACGGTCGACCGGCACGGCAACAACGTGATCGCCCGGACGGACCTGGGCCGCCCGGAGCGGGTGATCCTGGCCGGCCACATCGACACGGTCCCGATCGCCGGCAACGTCCCCTCCCGGCTCGACGCCGACGGCGTCCTGTGGGGCTGCGGCACCTGTGACATGAAGTCGGGTGTCGCCGTGCAGCTGCGCATCGCGGCCACCGTCCCGGCCCCCAACCGCGATCTGACCTTCGTCTTCTACGACAACGAGGAGGTCCAGGCCGACCTCAACGGCCTCAAGCACGTGGTCGAGGCCCATCCGGAGTGGCTGCGGGGCGACTTCGCGGTGCTGCTGGAGCCCTCCGACGGCGAGGTCGAGGGCGGCTGCCAGGGCACCCTGCGCGTGCTGCTCAGGACGGCGGGCGAGCGGGCCCACTCGGCGCGCGGCTGGATGGGCGCCAACGCGATCCACGCGGCGGCCCCGATCCTGGCCCGCCTCGCGTCCTACGAGCCGCGCCACCCGGTGATCGACGGCCTGGAGTACCGCGAGGGCCTGAACGCGGTCGGCATCAGCGGCGGCGTGGCGGGCAACGTCATCCCCGACGAGTGCGTCGTCACCGTCAACTTCCGCTATGCGCCCGACCGTACGGAGGAGGAGGCGATCGCCCACGTTCGGGAGGTCTTCGCGGACTGCGGGGTGGCGGAGTTCGTGGTGGACGACCACGGCGGGGGCGCCCTTCCCGGGCTGTCCCACCCCGCGGCGGCGGCCTTCATCGAGGCGGTGGGCGGCGAGCCGCGGCCCAAGTACGGCTGGACGGATGTGTCGCGCTTCTCGGCGCTGGGCATTCCCGCGGTCAACTACGGCCCGGGAAACCCGCACTTGGCGCACAAGCGGGACGAACGGGTGGACACCGGGAAGATCCTCGCGGGGGAGGCCCGACTGCGGGCATGGCTGACCGCCTGACCGGGCCGGACGGCCGGGGCGGGGCGAGTGCGGGGCGAGTGCGGGCAAGGGCATGCAGCTCTAAGGCGGACATGCCCAGGTCCCCCGCGCGTAACCCGCTCCGATCTACGCTGAGGTGGAACGACCGCAATCGGAGGGAGCACACATGGCCACTGGGAACCCGGAGGGCAGGAAGCAGCCGCCGGAGGAGCAGCGCCTGGGGCCGGTCCTCCGGCGGCGCGGCCAGGTCACGGCGAGCACCACGGACCAGCGCCTGCTGGACGTCGGCGGTCCCTCGGACTGGGTGCACACCGACCCCTGGCGGGTGCTGCGGATCCAGTCGGAGTTCATCGAGGGCTTCGGCACCCTGGCCGAACTGCCGCCCGCGATCAGCGTGTTCGGCTCGGCGCGTACGGCGGTGGAGTCGGTTGAGTACGACGCCGGGGTCCGGCTCGGCCGCGGTCTGGTGGAGGCCGGCTGGGCGGTGATCACGGGTGGCGGACCGGGCGCCATGGAGGCGGCCAACAGGGGCGCCTGCGAGGCGGGCGGCATCTCGGTGGGCCTCGGCATCGAGCTGCCCTTCGAACAGGGGCTGAACGCCTATGTCGACATCGGCCTGAACTTCCGCTATTTCTTCGTCCGCAAGATGATGTTCGTCAAGTACGCCCAGGGCTTCGTGGTCCTGCCCGGCGGCCTCGGCACCCTCGACGAACTCTTCGAGGCCCTGACCCTCGTCCAGACCCAGAAGGTCACCCGCTTCCCCATCGTCCTGTTCGGCAGCGCGTACTGGGGCGGCCTGGTCTCCTGGCTGGAGAACACCCTGGTGGCCCAGGGCAAGGCAGCGGAAAAGGACCTGCTCCTGTTCCATGTCACGGACGACGTGGAGGAAGCGGTCGCCCTGGTCTCGAAGGAGGCGGCCCGCTAGCCCGCCCCACCCCTCACATGCCGAGCCCCGCCTGAGCGCCGCAACCGGCTGAGCCGTCGTATCCACCCGGTCGTCCACCCGAGGGTTCGTCTCATCCTCTGGGGTGGGTGGGCCTCCTGGGTGGGCGGTGCGTGCGGGTCGTTCGGGCATGTCCGAGCGGGCCGAGCGGGGGCGGCGGGCCGAGGGGTTGGGCGTTCTTCCCTGGGCTTTTCGGTTGGCTGGGGCCCGTCCTGTCAGGCTGGGTGTTGTGCCCGGCGGGTGTCCTGGCTGAGCCGTCGTATCCACCCGGTCGTCCACCCGAGGGTTCGTCTCATCCTCTGGGTGGGTGGGCCTCCTGGGTGGGCGGTGCGTGCGGGTCGCTCGGGCATGTCCGAGCGGGCCGAGGGGATCGGGCGTTTTCGCTGGGCCTTTTGGTTGGCCGAGGCGGGTGGAGGCCGGGGTGGAAGCTGCTGGTGGGCTAGGCCAGGCCGCGTCGGGCGACCGCGGGTGGGCGGTGCCCCGCGATCGACGCCACCATGTCCAGCACCTGCCGAGTCTCGGCCACCTCATGCACCCGGTACACCCGCGCCCCCAACCACGCGGACACCGCGGTCGTCGCCAACGTCCCCAGCACCCGTTCCTTCACCGGGCGGTCCAACGTCTCCCCCACGAAGTCCTTGTTGGACAGCGACACCAGCACCGGCCACCCGGTGGCCACCATCTCGTCCAGCCGCCGTGTCGCCTCCAGACTGTGCCGCGTGTTCTTCCCGAAGTCATGCCCCGGATCGATCAGCACCGACTCCCGGGGCACCCCCAGCGCCACCGCCCGCTCGGCCAGCCCCACGGTCACCCGCAGGATGTCCGCCATGACATCGTCGTACGTCACCCGATGCGGTCGGGTCCGCGGCCGCGCCCCGCCGGCGTGCGTGCACACCAGCCCCACCCCGTGCCGCGCGGCGACCTCCGCCAGCCGCGGGTCCACCCCGCCCCACGCGTCGTTCAGCAGATCCGCCCCGGCCGCGCACACCGCCTCCCCGACCTCGGCCCGCCAGGTGTCCACACTGATCACCACGTCCGGATACCGACGTCGTACCTCCGCCACGAACCCGACGGTCCGCCGCGCCTCCTCAGCCGCGGTGACCTCGTCCCCGGGCCCGGCCTTGACCCCGCCGACGTCGATGATCGCGGCGCCCTCGGCCACCGCCTGCTCGACGCGCGCGAGCGCCGGCTCGTCGCCGAATGTGGCCCCCCGGTCGTAGAAGGAGTCCGGGGTCCGGTTCACGATCGCCATGATCACCGGCTCGTGCGGCCCGAATTCCCGCCTGCCCAGCCTGAGCATCCCCTGTGACCTCTCCTCGTACGTCCCCGGCACATCCCGGCGCATCCCCCGTGCATCCCGCTGCACAGCCGCCTGCGACCCTAACTGTCAGACTCGCATGGCACGATCGGACCCTGACACTTTCGACATCGAGCACTTCGACACCGAGCACATCGGGTGCGCCGAGCACACCGAACCTGGGGAGCCGACGATGGTTATGTTCTTGTTCCTGGTCGTCGCGCTCGCCGTGGTGGTCGCCGCGGTGACGCTCGCCGTGGTGGGCGGCGGCGAGAGCGCCCCGCTGCCGGAGGCGGCGCCGGAGCGGCTGCACGATCCGCTGCCGCCCGACCGCCCGGTGGGCCGCGCGGACGTGGAGCGACTGCGCTTCCCGCTCGCCGCCCGCGGCTACCGCATGGCGGACGTGGACGACGCCCTGGGCCGCGTCGCCGCCGAACTCGCGGAGCGGGACGCCCGCATCGCCGACCTGGAGTCCGCCCTGGTCGGCACCCAGAGCGCCGCGCACGTCCGGCTGGACAAGCCCGCACACCCGGAGGACCAGCCGTGACCGACGGCACCGTCCTGGCCGGGCCCGACGGCGCGCCGCGCTGCCCCTGGGCCCTGTCCACCGATGACTATGTGACGTACCACGACGAGGAGTGGGGCCGCCCGGTCCACGGCGACGACGCCCTGTACGAGCGCCTCAGCCTGGAGGCGTTCCAGTCCGGTCTGTCCTGGATCACCATCCTGCGCCGCCGCCCGGGATTCCGGGCCGCGTTCGCCGACTTCGGGATCGAGAAGGTCGCGGCCTTCACCGACGAGGACCGCGAACGCCTCCTCGCCGACCCCGGCATCATCCGCAATCGTGCCAAGATCGACGCGACCCTGGCCAACGCGCGCGTGCTCGCCGACTGGTCCCCGGGCGAGCTGGACACCCTGATCTGGTCGTACGCCCCGGACTCGGCCGCCCGCCCGGCTCCGAAGACCCTCTCCGACGTGCCCGCGGTCACCCCGGAGTCGACGGCCCTGTCGAAGGACCTGAAGAAGCACGGCCTGCGCTTCATCGGCCCGACGACGGCATACGCGCTGATGCAGGCGTGCGGCCTGGTCGACGACCACCTGGAGGGATGCGTCAGCCGCACCACCGACACCTGACCGGACCGGCCCAGCCGGCTGCGGCCCGACAGCGCCCCGAAAGGGGCGCGGGGCTGTATCGACTTGCGGCTCCGCCGCGATGGGGGTCCCCCTGTTCGAGCGGAGCCGAGAACTTGGGGGAGCGACCAGCCACGACGCAGCCGCAGCCGACCGACGGCACATCCCGGCACATCCCGGCCCACCCAGCGGAGCGCTCAGCGGCCCAGGTACGTCGGCTTCTCCTTGTCCACGAACGCCTGCACGGCGATGGCGTGGTCCTCGGACCGGCCCGCCCGGGTCTGCAGCTCGTCCTCCTTGTCCAGCGTCTCGTGGAGGGAGTGGGTGAGCCCGTACGCCACCGCCTCCTTGATCGCCGCGTATGCCACCGTCGGCCCCTCGGCGAGCGCACGCGCGACCTTCCCGGCCTCGGCCCGCAGCCGGTCCGCGGGCACCACCCGGTTGGCGATGCCCAGCTCGTACGCCTCCTGCGCCGTGATGCTGCGCGGAAAGAGCAGCAGGTCGGCGGCGCGGCCGGGGCCGACCACCCGGGGCAGCGTCCAGGAGATCCCGGAGTCGGCGGTCAGCGCGACCCCCGCGAACGACGTGTTGAAGGACGCCGTCTCGGCGACCACCCGATAGTCCGCCGCGAGCGCGAAGCCGAGGCCGGCCCCGGCCGCGACCCCGTTCACCGCGGCGACGACCGGCTTGGGCGCGTCGGCCAGGGCCCGCACGATCGGGTTGTAGTGCTCCCGCACCGTGCTCATCGTCTGCCCCGACGCCGACCCCGACTCCCGGTCGGCGGCCAGCAGACCGATGTGCTCCTTGAGGTCCTGGCCCACGCAGAACGCCCGGTCCCCGGCCGCGGTCAGCAGCACGGCCCGTACGGCGGTGTCGTCGGCCGCGGCCCGTGCCGCGTCCCGGAGAGCGACCTTGGTCGCGATGTTCAGCGCGTTCATCGCCTCGGGGCGGTTCAGCGTGATCGTCGCGAGCCCGTCGCTCACCTCGTAGAGCACGGTGTCGGCCATGGGGCATCCCCTCCGGTGTCGCGGCCCTGACGTACCGCTCGGTACGCCCTTGTCTGAGGACAGCATGGCGGAGATCCCCGTCCGGGGACCGGAGTGGAACCGGAGTAGACGTGTGACCTGCGTCAAAGAATTTCCGCCGGGATCGGCCCGGGGGACGTCGGTGCGGTGGCGCAGTATCGCAGCCACATCGCCGAATTGAGTAGTTTTGCTCGCGCGCGTTGTCCAAGCGATGCCGACCGATGTTGGTCATCGGGTCCTGAGATGCGGGATAATGGCTTGGAAGCAATGTGTTCGATGCCGGTGCCGCGGGCCTGCACAGACCGCGCGTGCCCCCTCAGGGGACGTCGGCAGACGATGAGCTGGTTTCAGGAAGGGGTACGAGCATGGCGGCCATGAAGCCGCGGACGGGCGATGGCCCGCTCGAGGTGACCAAGGAGGGGCGGGGCATCGTCATGCGCGTTCCGCTCGAAGGCGGCGGTCGGCTCGTCGTCGAGCTGACCCCTGACGAGGCCGAGGCGCTCGGCGATGCCCTGAAGAAGGTCGTCGTCTGAGGCGCGGGCGACACATCCTTTCGGCTGCCCCGGCACGCACATGGTGCCGGGGCAGCCGCGTTCCCGGAACCCGCGCGCTTCCGACATCCCGACCCCACGGGTCACCCGGCGTGCGCGCTCCGGGGACACACGCGGAGTCCGCGTCGGTCACCGCTGACGGCGTCCGCGTCGGTCACCGTCGGCGGCGTCCGCGTCCGGTCACCGTTTGACGGCGCACAGCAGCCCGTCGCCCACCGGCAACAGCGACGGCACCAGCTCCGGGCTCTCCCGCACCGTGCGCAGCAACTCCCGCAGCCGCAGCACCTCGGTGGGCTGCGGGCCGGAGTCCACGGTGCGCCCGTTGGCGAAGATCCCCTCGAAGACCACCAGGCCGCCGGGCCGCAGCAGACGCAACGATTCAGCGAGATAGTCGAGGTACTCCAGCCGGTCGCCGTCGCAGAAGACGAGGTCGTAGCCCGCGTCCGCGAGCCGGGGCAGCACGTCCAGAGCGCGGCCCGGGATGAAGCGGGCCCGGTTGCTGGCGAAGCCGCAGGCGCGGAACGCCTGCCGGGCGAACTGCTGGTGCTCGGGCTCCGGGTCGACGGTGGTCAGCACGCCGTCCGGCCGCATGCCGTGCAGCAGGTGCATGCCGGACACCCCGCAGCCGGTGCCGATCTCCGCCACCGCCTTGGCGTCCACGGTGGCGGCGAGCACCCGCAGCGCGGCGCCCGTGCCGGGCGTCACCGAGCGCAGCCCTGCCTCGCGGGCCCGGTCGCGGGCCCAGCGCAGCGCGTCGTCCTCGGCGACAAAGGCGTCGGCGAACGCCCAGCTCGTCTGCCGGTTGCCGGTAATGACCCTCTCCTGTCCCCGTGGTTGCCTCGGCGTGACTGTATCCGTTGGGCCTGGGAACCCGCAGATGGGACCGCGCGTTTAAGGGGATGAGCGAGTAGTGGGGATCCCGACGGGGGGTAAGAGGTGGACCAGGACGACGAGCAAGTGCTGACGCAGTCGGATGAGCCGTGTCAGCCCAGATCAAATTCTCGTAAAACCGCTTATCCGGAGCTAACGGGCGAGGTGGCTATGGTAGGTGCTCCACTGGACACCACCAGAGCCGACAGGGGAGGTGCGGCCGCGCCCGAGGACCGGGGAGGAGTGCTGCGGCGCTTCCTCGGGTCGGCGGGCAGGCCGAAATCCGTGAACGACACCGCTGCTGACCACAGCCACGCCACCGGTTCCGCCGTGGGCGGGCCCCAGACCGCGACCTTCGCCACCGACGCGGACGGGCAGGCATGGACTCCGCCCACGTGGGAGGAGATCGTCAGCACACACAGCGGCCGGGTCTACCGCCTGGCGTACCGCCTCACGGGCAACCAGCATGACGCCGAGGACCTCACCCAGGAGGTCTTCGTCCGGGTCTTCCGCTCCCTGTCGACGTACACGCCGGGCACCTTCGAGGGCTGGCTGCACCGCATCACCACCAACCTCTTCCTGGACATGGTCCGGCGCAAGCAGCGCATCCGCTTCGACGCGCTCGGAGAGGACGCGGCCGAGCGGCTGCCCAGCCGCGAGCCCACGCCCCAGCAGATCTTCAACGACGCGCACTTCGACGCGGACGTCCAGCAGGCCCTCGACACCCTCGCGCCCGAGTTCCGCGCCGCGGTCGTGCTGTGCGACATCGAGGGACTGTCGTACGAGGAGATCGCCGCGACCCTCGGCGTGAAGCTCGGCACGGTCCGTTCCCGTATCCACCGTGGCCGCTCGCAGCTGCGCAAGGCCCTTGCGCACCGCTCGCCGCAGGCCCGGGCCGCGGAGCGCCGCTCCTTCGTGCCCCGCGTTCCCGCACTGGGGGGAGGGGGCGCGACCGCGTGAGTGGATCACGGTCGAAGCCTGCGCAGGGACACCTCGCAGAAGAGCATCTGGGAGACCGGCTCTCCGCCCTGGTGGACGGGGAGCTCGGTCATGACGCGCGTGAGCGGGTCCTGGCCCACCTGGCGACCTGCGCCAGGTGCAAGTCGGAGGCGGACGCCCAGCGGCAGCTGAAGAACGTCTTCGCGGAGTCGGCGCCCCCGCCGCCCTCCGAGAGCTTCCTGGCGCGCCTCCAAGGGCTGCCCGGCAGCGGCGGTCCGGACGGCGGCTCGCCGCCGGACGGTGCGCTCCCCGGCGGCTCCACGCCCGGCGTCTTCGAGGTCGGGCGCGAGGACCGGTTCGAGTTCGGCTACGTCCCCGTGCGTCCGCACGCTCCGCGCACGCACGCGGACCGTGGCTTCCGCATCCACCCGGTCGGCCGCCCCGACACCGCCGACCGGCACGCCTCGCGCGGCATGCGGTTCGCGTTCGTCGCCGCCGGGGCGGTGTCGCTGGCCGCGGTTGCGCTGGGCGGTGTGACCACCGGCATCCCCGGCGACGCGGCCACGGACGCCCGTGGCGGCGCCGACAGCGTGACACCGACGGGCACGGCGGGCGCGGGAGCGGCCACGACGTCCGAGGCGCAGCGCCGCCGCCCGGTCGGGCCGCTGTTCATGCAGGGCACGCCGTCGGGCGGGACGCCGATCGCGTCGACCTCGGTGTCCGCGCCGCTGCTGCCCGGGGCGCCCGCCCCCGCCACCGGGGCGGCCCTCACCCCCATGCTGACCACGCCGGTGGAAGCCGGTGCGACCGCCATGTCGTCGTTGATACGTCCGCTCGGCGCCACCTCGCCGATCTCCTTGGTCTCGTGGTCCACCGCCCCCGGGCTGACCCCGCCCGGCCTGCTCGCCGCACCTGTCCCCGACCTGTCCTCCGCCCCCTCGCCGTCCTCCGCCTCGTCCCCCGCCGTCCCCTCCTCGCGCCCGGCTCGCTGACCGGTCCCTGCGCGGCTGCCCGCGAACCTGGTTGAATCCTGTGAGGCCGTGCCGCGGCACCGCTGCGGGCACGGGGTCGACGATGCGCGGGCCACCGCCGGAGCGCCCGGCGGTGGCCGGCTGTGGGGAGAGCATGAACGAGGGGAAGCAGGTCCCGCCGGGGGAGGCAGTGGAGGACACACCGACACCGGTCGCCGGGAGCGAGGGCGACTTCGAACTGGCCCGGCCGTCCGCCGCGGCCGACGCCGACGCTGACGCCGACTTCACGCTGAGGCACCCCATGGCCGCGAGCGCCGCGGACGCCGGGGCTGCTCCGGCGGGGGAGTCCGGCAGCCGGGACAAGCCCCTGCACGACCCCGATCCATACAGCACCCCGCCGTACGGTGAGCCCGGTCCCTGGGCGCCGGCCCCGCCGGTCCAGCACCCGGCGACGACGCCCGCCCAGGGCTCGGCGATTCCGGCGTCGGCGCCTGCTCATGGTGGGGTGGCTCCGGTCCCGGCTTCGATGCCTGGTCAGGGCGCGGCGATTCCGGCGCCGTCTGCTCACGGTGCGATGGTCCCGCCCCCGTCGCCCGCCCAGGGCACGGCGGTTTCGGCGTCGGCGCCTGCTCATGGCGCGGCGGTCCCGGCTCCAGCTCCGACGCCCGCCCACGGCACGGCGGTTTCGGCGTCGCTGTCGGCTCATGGTGGGGTGGCTCCGCCCCCGGCTCAAACGCCCGCCCACGACGCGGCGGTCCCGGCGTCGCCTGCTCACGGTGTGCCCCACAGCGTGCCGGGTGCGGTGGGCGCGCCGCACCCGGGGCCGGAGCCGATGCGCTACCCCGCGCCGCCCCCGACCCCCTACCCGACGCCGGACCCGGCCCCGCACCCCGGCGGCCCCTGGCACCGCTACGACCCCTGGGCCGCCCCGGCCCCGCTCCAGCAGAACGGCGCCGTCGTCCCGAGCGAAGGGCAGCGCCGCCGCCGGGCGCGCAAGGCACTCATCGGGGGAGCCCTGGCGCTGGCCCTGGTCTCCGGGGGCATCGGCGGCATCGTGGGGATGTATCTGGAGCGCGAAGGCGGGGTCTCGGACGTCCATCTGCCGCAGGCGGGCCAGGAGCCCACCGGGCGGCCCGCCGACAGCGTGGCCGGGATCGCCGCGCGTGCCCTGCCCAGCGTCGTCACGCTGCATGTGACCGGCGGCAGCGAGCAGGGCACCGGCACCGGCTTCGTCCTGGACACGCGCGGCCACATCCTGACCAACAACCACGTCGTCGAGCCCGCCGGGTCGAGCGGCGACATAACGGTGACGTTCAGCAGCGGCGAGACCGCAAAGGCCCGGGTCGTCGGCCGGGACAGCGGCTACGACCTGGCCGTCGTCCAGGTCAAGGGCGTGCACGGACTCAAGCCCCTGCCGCTCGGCAACTCCGACAACGTCCAGGTCGGCGACCCGGTCGTCGCCATCGGCGCCCCCTTCGACCTCTCCAACACCGTCACCTCGGGCATCATCAGCGCCAAGGAACGGCCCATCACGGCGGGCGGCGGGAGCGGCGACGGCAGCGACATGTCGTACGTCGACGCGCTGCAGACCGACGCGCCCATCAACCCGGGCAACTCCGGCGGCCCGCTGCTCGACGCGCAGGCCAGGGTCGTCGGCATCAACTCCGCCATCCGCTCGGCCGACGGCGGCGGCTCCGACACCCAGGGCGGCCAGTCCGGTTCCATCGGCCTGGGCTTCGCCATACCGGTCAACCAGGCCAAACGCGTCGCCGAGGAGCTGATCAACGACGGCCGGGCCATCCACCCGGTCATCGGGATCACCCTCGACATGGCCTACACCGGCGACGGCGCCCGCATCGGCACCAAGGGCGGTGACGGCGGTCCCGCCGTCACCACGGGCGGCCCCGGTGACCGGGCAGGACTCCGGTCCGGCGACATCATCACCGAGGTCGACGGACAGCGCGTCCACTCGGGCGACGAACTGATCGTCAAGACCCGCGCCCACCGCCCCGGCGACCGGCTGAACCTGACCGTCGAACGCGACGGCACGGAGAAACAGGTTTCCCTGGTGCTCGGTTCCTCAGACCACAACTGACGGAAACCTCACCTCGGGGCGGTACCGGTCGGACAGGTACGCCGGGTACCGTGGATCCGGCCCGGACCACGGAAACACCACGGACGACCGAGGGCCGAGGACCGAGGACATCGCAAGGAGCTTCAGGTGTTCAATGACATAGGACCACTAGAGCTGGTGACGATCATTGTGCTCGGCGTGCTCGTCTTCGGTCCGGACAAGCTCCCCAAGGTCATTCAGGACGTGACGCGGACGATCCGCAAGATCCGGGAGTTCTCGGACAGCGCCAAGCAGGACATCCGCAACGAACTGGGCCCGGAGTTCAAGGACTTCGAGTTCGAGGACCTCAACCCCAAGACGTTCATCCGCAAGCAGTTGGAGAACGACGATCTGGGCCTGAAGGAGATCCGCAACGGCTTCGACCTGAAGAAGGAGATGGCCGAGGTCACCGACGCGGTTCACGGCCGGGAGAGCGAGGCACCGTCCTCGTCCCCTTCGTCCTCTTCATCCCCTTCGGGTGGGTCCGGTGGCCGGGTCGACATGACCAAGAAGCCCGAGGAGCCCGGCAAGGACGACCGTCCGCCCTTCGACACGGACGCCACCTGAGCGTACGGCCGAGCCCGCGGCGCGCCCGTGCCCCACGCGTCCCGATGCGACCCCGCATCGGGACGTGACGCGTTTCCTACCGCGTTCGTGCCCGCGGGTGACCTGAACAGGGTTGCCGCGCGACCACGCGCCGGGCGGTTTCCCTGCTGCCCGCAGCGGTGTGGATATGCTGCCGAGTTGTTGTGCGGACCGGACGAGTACGCCCGAAGGGGGGCGGGCCACCCCGGTCCGACGAGAGCAAGGAGGCGTCCGGGCACATGGAGACGACAAGTGGGGCGGTCGCGCAGACGTCGGCCGCGGCGGGCAGACAACAGCCCCCCTCCGCACGGCGTACGGTCGACGGCTATCTGCTGGCACCCTTCCCGTGGTACGGCCTCGACGAGGCGTTCACGGGGCCGCGCTGGCTGATGCAGGTCGGTACGGCGGCGGACGGCGCCGTCGAGCACGGGTCGATCGGGCACGGCGAGGCACCCTCCGTCAAGAACGAGCACACGGTCGGCTCCGCGGGTGAGCCGCGGGAGAAGTTCGCGGTCGTGGTGACCGTCGCCGCGAACCCGTCCCGGCGCAGCGCCGACGGCACCGGGCTGCTGGAGGCCACGTCGGTCTCCTCGGCGGCGTGGCTGGCCGGTGTCGGGCTGCTGTCGCTCACCTGGCCCGGGCAGATGGACCACACCCTGCGGGACGAGTGGCTGGCGCAGCAGACAGAGACCGCGTGGGCGCTGGCCGACGATCTGTCCGGCCCGGCGTGGTCGACGCTGTCGCTGCCCGTGGACGGCGTGCCGACGTCCTTCCACTACCAGGAGTCGGAGTTCGGCTGGGTGCTCGCGGGCTCCACGCAGGAGGGTGTGCACCTGGGGGCGTACGGGCGGGGGATGAGTGCGTACGGGCTTGGCTTCGCCATGATCAAGGACATTGGCGTGTACGAATAGCCTGCGGCGCGTGTTGCCTGCGGCGCTTTGGCGAGGGGGCGGGGTGGGGTGCCCGGGGTTTTCGGTGCCCTCTCGTTGTGGGGCGATCGGTCTGTCGGCGGGTGCGGGTCGTTCTTGGCTGATCGCGCAGTTCCCCGCGCCCCTATTAGCGCGTTCTCGCCGTGGGGCCTTGTGGCGGTTGGCGGGTGTGGGTTGGGTGTGGTTGATCGCGCAGTTCCCCGCGCCCCTTTTGGCCCGCGCCCCTTGTGGGGCGCGGGGGGGTGTGGGTGAGGTCAGAACTTGTTGCGTGGGGTGATTCCCAGGGACAGGCCTGCCAGACCTCGCTGGCGGCCGCCCAGTTTGCCCGCGATGGCGCGCAGGGCCGAGCCCGCCGGTGAGTCCGGGTCGCTCAGGACCACCGGCTTGCCCTCGTCGCCGCCCTCGCGGAGGCGGACATCGATGGGGATGTCGCCGAGCACCGGAACCGTCGTACCGGTCGTGCGGGTCAGGCCCTCGGCGACCCGCTGGCCGCCGCCCGTGCCGAAGACATCGACCAACTCGCCGCAGTGCGGGCAGGGCAGGCCGGACATGTTCTCGACCACGCCGACGATCTTCTGGTGGGTCTGTACGGCGATGGAACCGGCGCGCTCGGCGACCTCGGCCGCCGCCTGCTGCGGGGTGGTCACGACCAGGATCTCGGCGTTCGGGATCAGCTGGGCGACGGAGATCGCGATGTCACCGGTGCCGGGCGGCAGGTCCAGGAGGAGGACGTCCAGGTCGCCCCAGTACACGTCCGCGAGGAACTGCTGGAGCGCGCGGTGCAGCATCGGGCCGCGCCAGACGACCGGGGCGTTGCCCGGGGTGAACATGCCGATGGAGATGACCTTCACGCCGTGCGCGGACGGCGGCATGATCATGTTCTCCACCTGGGTGGGCCGTCCGTCGGCACCCAGCATGCGCGGCACGCTGTGGCCGTAGATGTCGGCGTCGACGACACCGACCTTCAGCCCGTCGGCCGCCATCGCCGCCGCCAGGTTCACCGTCACCGAGGACTTGCCGACACCTCCCTTGCCGGACGCGACCGCGTACACCCGGGTGAGGCTGCCCGGCTTGGCGAAGGGGATCTCCCGCTCGGCCTGGCCGCCGCGCAGCGCCGTCGTCAGCTCCTTGCGCTGCTCGTCGCTCATCACGTCGAGCGTGACATCGACCCGGGTGACGCCGTCGACCCGGGAGACCGCCTCCGTCACGCGCCGGGTGATCGTGTCGCGCATCGGGCAGCCGGAGACCGTCAGGTACACGGTGACCGCGACCGCTCCGTCCGCGCCGATCTGCACCGATTTGACCATCCCCAGTTCGGTGATGGGCCGGTTGATCTCGGGGTCGTTCACCGTCGCCAGTGCCTGGCGCACCGCGTCTTCCGTAGCCATAAGAACGATGGTACGGCGCCCGGCGGGGCCCTTGGTAAGCCCTGTCAGAGGTCGTCCGTGTCACGTCCCGGCGGCCGCTCCGGCCCTTCCGCCGGGAAGACCAGCTGCCCGTCACGGTGGCGCGGCGACTCCAGGTCTCTGACGAGGTCCTGCAGTTCGGAACGGATCCAGTCGCGGGTCGCCACCTCGCCCAGGCCCATCCGCAGCGCGGCGATCTCGCGGGTCAGATACTCGGTGTCCGCGATGGACCGCTCGTTCTGTTTGCGGTCCTGCTCCAGATTGACGCGATCGCGGTCGGCCTGCCGGTTCTGCGCCAGCAGGATCAGCGGAGCCGCGTAGGACGCCTGGAGCGAGAGCATCAGCGTCAGGAAGATGAACGGGTACTGGTCGAAGCGCAGGAAGGGCGGCGCGGCGACGTTCCACAGCACCCACAGCACGATGACGACCGTCATCCAGACGATGAAGCGTCCCGTGCCCAGGAAACGCGCGATCTTCTCCGACAGCCGTCCGAACGCCTCCGGGTCCCACTCGGGCAGGATCCGCCGCCGGCGCGGGCCCGGCTGGTCGAGGCGGGCGGCGCGGGGCCGGGCGGCGGCGGTGGCCCCGGCGGGGCCGCGCTCGCGGGTGCTCTCGCGCTCAGGTGTCATCCGCGCTCGCCCCCTCGTCCAGATGGAACTCCGTCTCCCGCCAGTCCTCGGGCAGCATGTGGTCCAGGACGTCGTCCACGGTCACGGCGCCCAGCAGCGACCCGGACTCGTCGACGACCGGCGCCGCGACCATGTCGTACGTGGCGAAGAACCCGGCGATGACCGGGAGCGTGGCGTCCGGGGCGAGGGTCTGCAGATCGTCGTCGACGAGCGAACTGCACAGCGTGTACGGCGGATCGCGCAGCAGCCGCTGGAAGTGCACGGTGCCCAGGTACTTGCCGGTCGGGGTCTCGTCGGGCGGCCGGCACACATAGACCTGGGCGGCGAGGGCCGGGGACAGGTCGGGGTTGCGGACGCGGGCGAGGGCGTCGGCGACGGTGGCGTCCGGCCGTACCACGATCGGCTCGGTGGTCATGAGCCCGCCGGCCGTGTGTTCCTCGTACGACATCAGCCGCCGCATCTCGGCCGCGTCGGCGGGCTGCATCAGGTTCAGCAGCCGTTCCTTGTCCTCCTCGGGCAGTTCGCCGAGCAGGTCGGCCGCGTCGTCCGGGTCCATGGCCTCCAGAACGTCGGCGGCCCGTTCCTCCTTCAGTTTGCCGAGGATCTCGATCTGATCGTCCTCGGGCAGTTCCTCCAGGACGTCGGCGAGGCGGTCGTCGTCGAGGGCGGCGGCGACCTCGGCGCGGCGCTTCGGGGACAGGTGGTGCAGCACGTTGGCGAGGTCGGCTGGGCGCAGTTGCTCGAAGGTGGCGAGCAGGCTCTCGGCGCCCTGCCCGTGCTCCTCCAGCGAGAACCCGGTGACCGCCGACCACTCCACGGTCAGCGTCTCTCCCGCCCGTCGCCCGGCACCGCCCTTCCAGGGAAGCGCCATGCGCCGTTCTTCCTTCGTCCGCCGGAAGGCGCCGCCCTTCTTGCCCTTGCGTACGAAGACGCGGTCGACCTCCCAGTCCCGGCGGGCGGGCAGCTGCTGCACGGCCACGTCCAGGACGGTGACCTCCTCGCCGGTCTCGACCAGCGTGACACGGCGGTCGAGCAGTTCCCCGAAGACGAGGCGTTCGGTGGGCCGTTGCTCGAAGCGGCGGACGTTGAGCACCCCGGTGGTGATGATCTGGCCGGACTCGATGCTGGTCACCCGGGTCATGGGCAGGAAGATGCGGCGCCGGGTGGACAGTTCGACGACCAGGCCGAGCAGGCGCGGGGGACGCCGTCCGACGCGCAGCATGACCACGAGGTCCCGCACCCGGCCCACCTGGTCGCCGTTCGGATCGAAGACGGGGACCCCGGCGAGATGCGAGACGAAGATCCGGGGAGCGCCGGCTGCCATGACGTGCTTCCTCAGCTTCCTTGGCTTCCTCTGCGTACGGCGCGGGCCGCAGGCCGCCGTACGGCACGCTGCTGGTCGCGTGCGGCAGGCCGCTGTTCGCGCCTTTCCGTATCCCCTTTCCGAATTGCCCGCTCGGTGGGCTTCAGGCTAGCCCGTACCGATCGGATACGCCCTGGTGGGCGGTCCGGACGGACTGGTTCCGCCGAGGTTCGACGGCCCCGGTACGCTGCCGTACGCCGCTCAGGTTCCAGCAGAAAGGCAGCCCCGCCTGTGACCGTGATTCCGCAGGGCCGTATCCGCCGGGCCGCGTTGGTGACCGCGATGTGCGCACTGGCCGTGACGGGCGCGACGGGGCTCAAGGGGTGCAGTGAGGATCCTGACGCGGGCACCAACGGGGTGGGCAAGCTGCCCGCCGACAAGATCCAGTCGCGGACCCGGGCGGCGGCGGACGCGGCCGGGGCGCTACGGCTGTCGGGGACCGTGGTGACCAGCGGGAGAACGTACAAGCTCGACATGCGTCTGAAGGCCGACGGCGGCACCGGGTCGGTGACCTCCCAGGGGGCGACGTTCCGGCTGCTGCGGATCGGCGAGCAGCTGTATCTGAAGGCCGACGCGGGCTTCTGGAGTCACGCGGACGGCGGCGACGGGACGGGCGGGGAGACGGCGACCGCGGACAAGCTGGGCGGCAAGTATGTGAAGGTGCCGCAGGGCGACCCCGCGTACAAGAAGTTCAGCGGCTTCACGGACAAGGACGTGCTCCTCGACGGGCTGCTGCCGCTGCACGGGACTCTGGCGACCGCCGGCCGGCATGAGCAGTCCGGCGTCCGCACCATCCGCATCACCGGCGACCAGGGCTCCGGCGGCAGCCTCGACGTCTCTCTGGAGGGCGAGCCGTACCCGCTCGGCCTGACCCGCGCCGGCGACGCGGGGACGCTCCGCTTCTCCGACTGGGGCGAGGACTTCTCCCTCGCCGAGCCGGCGAAGGACGAGACGGTGGACTACGGCAGACAACTGCCGACATCGTGACCGGCCGACCGCCCGCGCCACCGCGGGCGGCTCGGCCCTGGCCGTTGGGGTTGTCACGGGACGGGCGGCTTGCTCACGCCGATGGGTGTGCCCCTTTCCGGGCTACCACGGTGACTGACCACGACGGCGATGTCCGGCGGCGCCGTTCCATGTGTGGCCGTCCGGGTTGTGTGGGGCGGTGGCTCGGTTCCGTTGACAGGGTTGGCCCCTCCCGTCGCCACGGGGTGATCGACCACGACGGTGATGTCCGGCGATGTCGAGCCGAGCGCGTCCCGTGTTGTGTGCCGGCGTGGGGTCGAGGCCCGGTCGCCGGGTCCTGTCCGTGTCGGTCGGCTCGCCGGGCCGACCCCGGGCACGTGAGGTGTGGTTACGTGCGCTTCCGGCGTTTCGCCAGGAGGCGGGGCAGCGCCGCGGGGGCCGGGCGGCGGGTCGTCGCCGGCGTCGGCAGCGGGGGCGCGGCGAGCGGCCCGTCCGGGAGGGGCGCCGTCGTGCCTGTCGGCGTCAGGCGGAGCACCCGGCATTCGCGGGACCAACGGTCCGTCATGGCCTCGCCGTCGGGCGCGTTGAGCCGCTTGCCCTTCAGCTCGGCCACCGCCGCCGCCCACTCCACGGAGCCCGGCGGGAGTTCGGACACCGTCGCCGTCCAGGTGACCAGCCGACCGCCCTTGTCCTTGCTGCGTACGGTCACCTCGGCCGTGCTGCCGTCGGCGAGCCCGGACAGTGGCTGTTCCCCGGGCCCGTCGCCGACCAGGCACGCCGCTCCGTCGTGCCACGCGTGCCACAGCGCACGGGCCGCCGGTGCCCCGGAACCGCGGACCCAGACGAGGCCGGACTTCTTCGTGGCTTCCTCGACGAGGGCCCGGTCGAGCAGCTCGGTTGTCATGCGCCCAGCCTAACCAGCCGCCCCGCCGCCGACAGCCGTGGCCGCGATCGCCGTCGTCGCCGTCACAGCCAGCCGTTGCGCTTGAGCGTGCGGTGGATGGTCAGGCAGAGGGCCGCCGTGATGCCCATGACCAGCGGATAGCCGTACTTCCACTTCAGCTCGGGCATGTTGTGGAAGTTCATGCCGTACACACCGCACACCATCGTGGGCACGGCGATGATCGCGGCCCATGCGGTGATCTTCCGCATGTCCTCGTTCTGTGCGACCGACGCCTGCGCCAGGTTGGCCTGGAGGATCGAGTTCAGCAGCTCGTCGAAGCCCATGACCTGCTCCTGCACGCGGGCGACATGGTCGGCGACGTCCCGGAAGTACTTCTGGATCTCCGGGTCGATCAGCCGCATCGGCCGCTCGCTCAGCAACTGCATCGGCCGCAGCAGGGGCGAGACCGCCCGTTTGAACTCCAGCACCTCGCGCTTGAGCTGGTAGATCCGCGCCGAGTCCACACCGCGCGACGCCCCGCCCCTGCGGCTCGGCGAGAAGACCTCGGTCTCCACCTCGTCGATGTCGTCCTGCACGGCGTCCGCGACCGCGATGTACCCGTCGACGACATGGTCGGCGATCGCGTGCAGCACGGCCGACGGCCCCTTGGCCAGCAACTGCGGGTCGGCCTGCAGCCGGTGTCGCAGCGCCCGCAGCGAACCCTGCCCGCCGTGCCGGACGGTGATGAAGAAGTCCCGCCCGGTGAAGCACATGACCTCGCCGGTCTCCACGACCTCGCTGGTGGCGGTGAGCTGGTCGTGCTCGATGTAGTGGACGGTCCTGAAGACGGTGAACAGCGAGTCGTCGTAGCGCTCCAGCTTCGGCCGCTGGTGTGCCTGCACCGCGTCCTCCACGGCCAGCGGATGCAGCCCGAACTCGCTTGCGATTCCGGCGAATTCGGCCTCCGTGGGCTCGTGCAGCCCGATCCAGACGAATCCCCCGTCGCGCCGCACCTGGCGCATCGCCTCCTGCGGGGTCAGCGGCTTGGCGCTCTCGACCCGGGCGCCGTCCCGGTAGACGGCGCAGTCGACGATGGCCGAGGGGGTCGAGGGGTCGCGGGTGGTGTCGTAGGCCCCGCTGTCCCGGCGGGGCGTGCTCTTGCGCAGGGAGGGACGGGAGGGACGGACCACGGCACGCAGGTCGCGGATCATCGACATGGCGGGCTCCTTCGCGGAGGGCGGCGAAGCGCGGAAGGGCCGCGGTAACGGCTGGAACTGCCCGGAATGAGGACGTCCTGAGTGCGGATGTTTGGCACGTCCACAAAGCGGGGAGCACCGCACCGTCGCGGTGGCGAGCTTCGCTGCTGATTCAGATCAGACAGATCAGGTCAGACAGATCAGGCAAGACAGAACGAAGTGCTCTTCCGGGGGCACGTACGACGGTGCGAGCGTGAGAGGTGGCGGTAGGCCAGATCCGGAACGGCTGCATCAACAGCCGGAAGAGCGAGTGGTACTGCACGGTCGACTTCGACCCATGGCAGCCCCACCTCCTCCAGCCGGTCCCTCGTGAGGGACGGTCCATTCCCCTAGGGGAGTCTCACAGGCGTCGGGACTCGATGCGACGCTTCTGCGTGCTGCCCCGAACCACCGGCCAAGAGTATCAGCCGACCGCAGTGTCAAGGTGACGCTTTGCCCGCTGCTGACGAGTTCTATGCTCGCCGCATGGTTGATGTTCTTCCTCTGGTCGAGGCGCGGTTGCGCACCGCGCTGGGCGAACCGGACGCGCGCGCGGCCGTCACCTTCCTCGGCGCGGACCGGATCGAGGTACTCCGCTTCCAGCACCGCGACCGTGAGGGAATCGTCGTCCGCTACGCCACGCTCGGCATGTCCGCCCATCCCATGACGGACCCCACGGCGATGCTCGCCGATCCGGTCCGTGGCCCCCGCGCCGAGCTGGTCCTGTCCGTCCGCGCCGGCCTCGCCGACACCGGCGAGGTGCTCCGCCCGCTCGCCGTGCTCGCCGCCTCGCCACAGGTGGAGGGCGTGGTCGTGGCCCCGGGCGGCTCCCTCGACGTGGGGGAGCCGCTGTGGCCAGGGGCGCCCTTCGGCTCCGTGCTGGTCGCCGAGCCGGGCGGACTGGTCGAGGATCTGGAACTGGACGCGCCGATGGATCCCGTGCGGTTCCTGCCGCTGCTCCCGATGACCCCGAACGAGGCCGCCTGGAAGCGCGTGCACGGCGCCCAGGCCCTCCAGGAGCGCTGGCTGACGCACGGGACGGATCTGCGGGACCCCGCCCGCGGATCCGTCCTGCTCGGCTGACCCGAGGATGACCCGATGGTGACCCGAGGGTGACCGATCTCACCGAATCCCGGCTGGAACCGGCCAGTTGGCGAAGACGCCGACACCGTTCTGGGCATCGTGCCGGGTCTCCGGTTCCTCCGCGGTGAGCGCGGCCCGCCGGTTCCCCGGCTGCTCCGCCTCATCGGTGAACGCGGTCCGCCGTACGACGGCCACGAGCGCGCCGAGCAGCGCGGTCACCGCGCCACCACGAACGGGAGGTGAAGGCCGGTCCGTTCCTCGATCTTCGGCCCGAAGCATCGCGCGACGGTCGGGGGATGGTGGGGGGACGGGCCGGGGACGTTTGGGGGACGGGCCGGGGGCGGGCCGGGGATTCCGTCCGGACGAGTGATCGTCCTTGACGTGGCGGTGCGCGGGTAGGACCGTGGGGCCCTATGAGGGGCGAACCCAGTTGCCCGAAGTGCGGTGGCCGGGTCAGGGCTCCCGGACTCTTCGCCGATTCCTGGCAGTGCGATGTGCACGGGACGGTGCATCCGTTGCAGCCCGTGACCCCGCCCAGCGTCGAGGCCCTCAGCGTCGTCGTCCAGCGGACGCAGGTGCCGGTGTGGATGCCCTGGCCGCTGCCCGTCGGCTGGCTGTTCACGGGGGTGGCCTGCGCGGGCGACGACCGCACCGGCGGCCGGGCGACCGCGGTGGCCTGCTCGGGGCCCGGCCCGCTCGGCGGCATGGGTGAGCTGATCCTGGTCGCCGAGGAACTCGGCGTCGGCCTCGGCGCGCGTTACGCGGGCATCGAGGGCCCCGATCCGGGACCGTACATGAGCGTCGAGAAGCCGCCCCAGGCCAAGCTGCTGGCCGCCGGCCGCCCGACCCCGCTGTGGCATGTCACCGGCGCCCCCGACGACCGTGCCGTCTTCGCCGGCGAGGCCCGTGGGCTGTGGCTGTGGGCCGTGGTGTGGCCCGAGCAGACGGGTCTGCTCATGTACGACGAACTGGTGCTGACGGACCTGCGGGACGCGGGCGCCGAGTTGGACCTGGTGCCCTGTGGAGCGCTGTCGCCGAGGCTGCTGGCACCCTGAGCGCCGACCGCGGGTCGGTCATGCGGCGGCTGTCGGGAGCCCGGTAGGGGGGCGCAGGGGTGCCGCGGTCGGGGCACGGCCCCCCGTGGACGCCCGTTATCCTTAGTTGTCCCTTCGGTCCCGTCCCCGCCTGGAGTCCGCGTCGTGCGCATCGACCTGCACTGCCACTCCACGGCGTCCGACGGCACGGACACCCCGGCGGAGCTGGTGCGGAACGCCGCAGCCGCCGGTCTGGACGTCGTCGCGCTGACCGATCACGACACCACCCGCGGTCACGCCGAGGCCGTCGCCGCGCTGCCGCCGGGGCTCACCCTCGTCACGGGCGCCGAGCTGTCCTGCCGTATCGACGGCATCTCCATGCACATGCTGGCCTACCTCTTCGATCCCGGGGAGCCCGCCCTGCTCGCCGAGCGCGAGCTGGTCCGGGACGACCGGGTGCCGCGGGCCCACGGCATGATCGCCAAGCTGAACGAGCTGGGCGTCCCGGTCACCTGGGAGCAGGTGCGGCGGATCGCCGGTGACGGTTCCGTCGGCCGCCCGCATGTCGCCTCCGCCCTCGTCGAACTGGGCGTCGTGCCGACCGTCGGCGACGCGTTCACCGAGGAGTGGCTGGCGGACGGCGGCCGGGCCTTCGTGGCGAAGCACGAGACCGATCCGTTCGAGGTCATCCGGCTGGTCAAGGCCGCCGGCGGCGTCACCGTCTTCGCGCACCCGGCCGCCGCCAAGCGTGGCCGTACGGTGCCCGAGTCCGCCATCGCCGAGATGGCCGCGGCCGGCCTCGACGGCATCGAGGTCGACCACATGGACCACGACGCGGACGCCCGGACCCGGCTGCGCGGACTGGCGAAGGACCTGGAGCTGCTGGTCACGGGCTCCTCGGACTACCACGGCAGCCGCAAGACCGTGGCCCTCGGCGAGTACACCACCGACCCGGAGGTGTACGGCGAGATCACCCGTCGGGCGACCGGCGCCTTCCCGGTGCCCGGGACCGGCGGGGTCTGAGACTCGGCGGGCCTGAGATCCGGCGGGGCCTGAGATCCGGCGGCCTCGCCGACCCGTTCCATGCGCAGAGCCCCCGTCGGCGTCGTTGCCGTGCGGGGGCTCTGAAGCTCTTCTGCGGTGATCCGTGTCTGTTACGAGGCCGTGCTCTCGGCGGGTCGGATCCACAGCCGCTGTCCGATGGCGGCGGCCTGCTGCACGATCCGGTTGACGGAGGCGGCGTCCACGACGGTGCTGTCCACGGGCGTCCCGTCGACCTCGTCGAGTCGCATGATCTCGAAGCGCATGGCTTCTCCCTTCGTCTCGTTGTTCTGTCCGAGTCAACGGGATGCGTGTTACAAACATTCCCTACGCTAAGGAAATTTTTCGAACGACTAATTACTGACCGGTAAGAGGCGCGTACGAGACTGACCGGGACCGGTTGTGTTCGCAGCGTGACCGCCGGAACAATGGAGGCGATGAATGACGACCAGGCCGGCATCCCGGCCCGCATCGACCACACCAACGAGCTGCTCCAGCGCATGCTCGCCGAAGTGGCGAAGACGCCCTCGACCCACGCGATCTTCGTGGACGCCGGATACCTCTACGCGGCCACGGGCCGGCTGGTGGCCGGGACGGAGGACCGGCGCGCCTTCGACCTCGACGCGGAGGGTCTGATCGAGGCGCTCATCGACCGCGCCCGCACGATCTTCGCGGACAGCAGACTGCTCCGGGTCTACTGGTACGACGGCGCCCGGCGCCGCATCCACACCGCCGAGCAGCAGTCCATCGCCGAACTCCCCGATGTGAAGGTCCGCCTCGGCAACCTCAACGCCAACAACCAGCAGAAGGGCGTCGACTCACTCATCCGCACCGACCTGGAGTCCCTGGCCCGGCACCGCGCCATCAGCGACGCGGCGCTCATCGGCGGCGACGAGGATCTGGTCTCGGCGGTGGAGGCGGCCCAGGGCTACGGCGCCCGGGTCCACCTGTGGGGCATCGAGGCCCCCGAGGGCCGCAACCAGGCCGAGCCCCTGCTCTGGGAGGTCGACAGCCAGCGCACCTTCGACCTGGAGTTCTTCAAGCCGTACGTCTCCCGGCGCACCGCCCCCGCCTACGAGGCCACGGCGAACCGGCCCACGCGCGAGGACGTCCGCTTCGTGGGCGCCCAGATCGCGGCCAAGTGGCTGTCCGCGCGCGGCCCGGAGGCCCTGCTGGAACTGCTGCCCGGCCACCCTTATCTGCCCGGCTCGGTCGACCAGGACCTGCTGGTCGAGGCCGAGGGGCTGCTCCAGTACTCGCTGCGCGGCCAGGCGGAGCTGCGGCGCGCGCTGCGGGACGGCTTCTGGGAGCACCTGCAGACGCATTACTGACGCGGTACTGACGCACCACTGGCGCAGTCACTGGCGCGGTACTGACGTGGTACGGAGGCGGTACGGACGTGGTGCTGACGCCGGACCGGGTGCGGTTCTAACCGTCCTCGCCGGTGCGGTTCTCGCCGTCCTGGCCGGTGCTGTCCCAGAAGCCGGCGATCGCGCGGGCCGTCGGGAGCGGCTGGTCGGTGTTGGGCGAGTGCTCCGCGCCCTCGATGACGGTCCGGCGCGCCCCGAGCCGTACGGCCATGTCGTCCAGGAGCGGCAACGGCCAGGTGTCGTCGGCCACGCCGGACAGCACATGGAACGGCAGCCCCACCACGCCGAGTTCGCCGACGCGGTCCGGCTCGATGCACAACTGGCGTCCGGTGGCGATCAGTTGGGCCGGCCTGTTGCCCAGCCAGCGGCGGCGCAGCTCCGCCCGGTCGTCCGGGCCGCCGTCGACCTCGGTCTCCTCGGGTGGCTCCAACGCCTGGATGGTGTCCCACACTTCTGCCATCGACATCACGGCGAGGGCGTCCCGCAGTAGCTTGACGCGCTGCTGCTGGGAGGCGGAGATCTGCGCCGGGCCGGAGGCCATCAGGGTGAGCGAGCGGAACGCGGAGGCGTCGAACAGCACGGCCGCACGCGCGATCTGCCCGCCCAGGGAGTGCCCCAGCAGATGCACGGCGGTGCCCAGCGCCTCGGCCTGCGCCAGCACGTCCCGCGCCAACTCCTGCTGCGCGTACGCGGATTCGTCGTGCTCCGGGCCGTCCGACTCGAACTGCCCGCGCCCGTCAACGGCCACGGTCCGGTAGCCGCGGCGCGCGAGTGGCACGAGCAGCGGATGGAAGTCCTCTTTGCTCCCGGTGAACCCGGGCAGCAACAGCGCGACCCCCCGCGGCTCGACACCGTCGGCCACGGGTGAGTCGACCACGGCGAACTCGCCACGCGCGGTACGCAACGCGTAGGCACGGGCACCGGGAGGCGGAACGAAGGAGGGCGGCCTGCTCATGCCCCAGAGGCTATCGGCCACGTGGGCCGGGAGGACAACAGGTGGGGGAGCGCGGATGAACCCTGCCATACCGACGGCCCGGTCCCGCGTGGGCGGGCCGGGCCGTCGGCATGGGCTTGGCGGCGGTGCCGGGTCAGGACTCCGGGGTTTCGGTCGCCGCGGCGGTCTTACGGGTCCTGCGCGCCCTGGGCTTCGCCTCCGCGGCGTCGGTGGCCTCGGTGGCCTCGGTGCCGATCGCGTCCGCCACGGCCGTGGCCTTGCGTGTCCGGCGCCTCGGCTTGACCTCCGGCTCCTCGGTGGCCTGCGCCGGGATCCCGGCGGTCACCGGCTCGGCGGCGGCCTTCCGGGTCCGACGGACCTTGGGCTCGGCCTCGGCACCGTTCGCCGTGTCCACGGCAGCGGTCGCCTTGCGGGTCCGCTTCGGCTTGGCCTCCGCGCCCTCGGCGGTGTCCGCGGCAGCGGCCGCTTTGCGGGTGCGCTTCGGTTTGGCCCCGGAACCTTCGGCCGTGTCCACGGCGGCTTCAGCGCCGGCCGTGGCCTTGCGGGTGCGCTTCGGCTTCGCTTCCGTGGCCTCCGCCGTGTCCACCGCGGTCTCGGCAGCGGTCGTGGTCTTGCGGGTGCGGCGTGGCTTGGTCTCGGCGGTCGCCTCCGGCGCGTCCGCGGTGACCACGGTGGCCGCGGCTTTGCGGGTGCGCTTCGGTTTGGCTTCCGAGCCCTCGGCCGTGTCCACGGCGGCTTCAGCGGTGGCCGCGACCTTGCGGGTGCGCTTCGGTTTGGCCTCGGCTTCGGCTCCGATGGTCTCCGTCGGTGCCTCGGTGGCCGTGGCCTTGCGGGTGCGCTTCGGCTTCGCCTCCGTGGCCTCGGCCGTGTCCACCGCGGTCTCGGCGGCGGTCGCCGTCTTGCGTGTGCGGCGGCGGGGCTTGGCGGTGTCCGTGGCCTCCGTGTCTTCGGCCGGGACCGCCGCCTGCTCGGCGGTGAGCGGCGCGGCGGCGGCCTTGCGGGTCCGACGGGCCTTGGGCTTCGCCTCCGTGGCCTCGGCCGTGTCCATCGCCGTCTCGGCCACGGTCACCGCCTCGGCCGCAGTGACCGTCTCGGCCGTGGTCGCCGTCTTGCGCGTGCGGCGGCGCGGTTTCGCCTGCCCTTCCGGCTCGGGCTCCGCAACCGCCACCGCCTCCGACGAGAGCGCCGAGGCCACGGGCTCGATGACCGACTCGGGCCGGATGACGGCCGCGGACCCGGCGGACGTCCCGGGTGCGGTCTGGTGCGCGGTCTCGGCAGGCGTCGTCGCCTGCTCCGCGGCCTTGCGGGTGCGTCGGCGGCGCGGCTGCTGCTCGGGAGCCTCGACCGCCCCCGGGCCCTCCGCCGTCGTCAGCGCGCTCTCGGCGGTCTGCGCCGCCGCCACCGGCTCGGCCGCCGTGGCGACCGCCACCGGCTCCGTGGGCGCCCCGTTGCGGGTGCGGCGACGGCGGCGCGGCGTACGAGGCGCCGTGAGCTCCTCCGCCGCGACGGCCTCGGCGGCCGGCGCCTCGGAGTCGACGGGCGCGGCACCGGACCCGGCGGGTGCGGAGTCGAGCGGTGTCCCGGCGCGCGTGCGGCGGCGACGGCGCGGCGTGCGCGCCGGACGCTCGCGCTCGGCCGGCCGGGACTCGCCCCGCCCGCCGCGACCGCGCGCACCACGGCCCCCGGTCTCGCCCAGGTCCTCCAGCTCCTCCGCGTCCAGCCCGGCGCGCGTCCGCTCGGAGCGCGGCAGGACACCCTTGGTGCCCTCGGGGATGCCGAGGTCGGCGAAGAGGTGCGGGGAAGTGGAGTACGTCTCCACCGGGTCGTTGAAGCCCAGCTCCAGCGCCTTGTTGATCAGCTGCCAGCGCGGGATGTCGTCCCAGTCGACGAACGTGATCGCCGTACCCTTCGCGCCCGCCCGGCCGGTACGGCCGATGCGGTGCAGATACGTCTTCTCGTCCTCGGGAGACTGGTAGTTGACGACATGGGTCACGCCCTCGACGTCGATGCCGCGCGCGGCGACATCGGTGCACACGAGGACATCGACCTTGCCGTTGCGGAAGGCGCGCAGCGCCTGCTCGCGGGCGCCCTGGCCCAGGTCGCCATGGACCGCGCCGGAGGCGAAGCCGCGCCGCTGGAGCTGCTCGGCGATGTCCGCCGCCGTCCGCTTCGTACGGCAGAAGATCATCGCCAGCGCGCGACCCTCGGCCTGCAGGATGCGCGCGACCAACTCCGGCTTGTCCATGGAGTGCGCGCGGTAGACGAACTGCTTGATGTTGGCGACGGTCGCGCCCTCGTCGTCCGGCGCGGTGGCGCGGATGTGCGTGGGCTGCGACATGTACCGGCGGGCCAGGCCGATCACCGCGCCCGGCATGGTCGCCGAGAACAGCATGGTCTGGCGCTTGGCCGGCAGCATGCCGATGATCTTCTCGACGTCGGGCAGGAACCCGAGGTCGAGCATCTCGTCGGCCTCGTCGAGGACCAGGCACCTGACGTGCTTCAGGTTCAGCTTCTTCTGCCCGGCGAGGTCGAGCAGCCGGCCCGGGGTGCCGACGACCACGTCGACGCCCTGCTTGAGGGCTTCCACCTGGGGTTCGTAGGCCCGGCCGCCGTAGATCGCGGTCACGCGGACGTTGCGCACCTTGCCCGCGGTCAGCAGGTCGTTGGTGACCTGCGTGCACAGCTCGCGGGTGGGGACGACGACCAGCGCCTGCGGGGCGTCGGTGAGCGCTTCGGGCGCGGCCCGGCCCGCCTCGACGTCGGCGGGGACGGTGACGCGCTCAAGAAGCGGGAGGCCGAAGCCCAGCGTCTTGCCGGTGCCGGTCTTGGCCTGGCCGATGACGTCCGTGCCGGAGAGGGCGACGGGAAGCGTCATCTCCTGGATGGGGAAGGGAGTGGTGATGCCGACGGCGTCCAGGGCCTCGGCGGTCTCGGGGAGGATTCCGAGTTCTCGAAACGTCGTAGTCAGGGTGCTGCCTCTTCTGTGTGCGCGGCGCGAGGCGAGCGCGGGGGTCGTGTCGGACCGTGCCGGGGACGTCGGCTGCCTCACGGACGAACCGCGGGGCAAGCTGTTTGGCACGGGACCTCTGCCGACGCTCTAGCGCTCTCGCCGCTGAGGGTCCCTCCGGTCGTCGTACGCACTGTGCCGTACGTCCATGGAGGGCTGTCGGGTCGGAGCCGATCGGGCCACCGACCGGGCATCCTCATACGTGCGGCCTGACCGGAAACGGCGTCGGAGTACGACGGAGTGCCCAGCAGGCTCATTACCACCATACCCCGGATTCGTGCACATGCGATGGCCGATCCGGGGACGTAGTTGTCGTCACACTGATCGATCACGGACTTCCCGGCCTCGCGAGCGGACTATTGTGCGCTTCATGACGAGCTCTGACAAGCCTGACCACGCCCCCGAGGACGCCTCGGCCGAGGCCACCGGAGTCGCCGCCCAGAACTGGGCGACGGCCTCCGCCGACCCGCAGTACCGCGCCGCGGTCGTGGATCTGCTCGGCGCGCTCGCGTACGGCGAGCTGGCGGCGTTCGAGCGGCTCGCGGAGGACGCCAAGCTGGCGCCCACCCTGGCGGACAAGGCGGAGCTGGCGAAGATGGCGTCGGCCGAGTTCCAGCACTTCCAGCAGTTGCGGGACCGGCTTGCGGAGATCGGCGAGGAGCCGACCCGGGCGATGCAGCCGTTCGTCGCCGCGCTCGACGGCTTCCACCGCCAGACGGCGCCGTCGGACTGGTTGGAGGGGCTGGTCAAGGCGTACGTCGGCGACTCGATCGCCAGCGATTTCTACCGGGAGGTCGCGGTCCGGCTCGACGCCGACACGCGTGGGCTCGTACTCGCCGTCCTCGATGACACCGGGCACGCCAGCTTCGCCGTCGAGAAGGTGCGCGCGGCGATCGAGGCGGAGCCGCGGGTGGGCGGTCGGCTCGCCCTGTGGGCGCGGCGGCTGATGGGCGAGGCGCTGTCGCAGTCCCAGCGGGTCGTCGCCGACCGGGACGCGCTGTCCACGATGCTCGTCGGCGGCGTCGCGGACGGCTTTGACCTCGCCGAGGTCGGCCGGATGTTCTCCCGGATCACCGAGGCGCACACCAAGCGCATGGCCGCTCTGGGGCTGGCCGCCTGACCGGACGATGGATCGCCAGCGGACGGGGGAGCGCCTTGAAGCGGTGGAGCGCCACGAGGCGGGGGCGGCACGAGGTGGGTGAGCGGCACAATGCGGCGGAGCGGCACCGGCCGCGGGGTCATCGGCGGGTGCGCCCACCATGCGACCGGGCGTGCGTCACGCCGGGGCGGATCGTCGGCGCAGCCGCCCGGCCGGGCGCAGCAGCAGCGACAGCGAGGCCGCGCCGACGACCGCCGCGCCGAGCAGGCTGACCGGGACCGGGCCGGGGCCCAGCGCGGTGTGCGTCACGAAGTCGCCGAACAGGGCCCCGGCGACGCCCGTGCAGAAGACCAGGAGGCGGGCGGGCAGCCGGTGCGACAGCCGACGCACCGCGACCGCGGCGAAGGCCAGACCGACCAGCGCCGAGGCGAGAACTTCCAGGATCATGACGGGTCCTTCCCCACGGCCGGCCGGCGCTTCACGGTCGTAGCCCGTCTTACCCGTGACCTGCGGAATGCAATCCCCCTCTGTGTGTGACTTGTGCGTTGGGTGTGGAGCACCTTCGCACGCCGGACACACGCGAGGGCCCGGTGGCAACCGGCGACTTTTGGAAATCGCCGGCCCACCGGGCCCCTTGTCCGAATGTGCCGCGAGTGCGCCCGGCGCGAGCCGGGCGGCGCCCCGCGTGCCCGCTACAGCGCGCTGAAGCCCACCTTGCGGGTGGTCGGCTCGCCCAGCTCGATGTACGCCAGACGGTCCGAGGGGACCAGGATCTTCCGGCCGCGCTCGTCCTCAAGGCTCAGCAGCTGCGACGTGCCGGCCAGCGCCTCGGCCACCACGCGCTCGATCTCTTCCGCGCTCTGACCGCTCTCCAGAACGATCTCGCGGGGCGCGTGCTGCACGCCGATCTTGACCTCCACGGCTATGTCCCTCCGACGGTCAGTGAAGTGCGCGACCCAGCGCGCCGTACCCAGCACACATTAGCCCGGTGAGGGGACGTACATGCTGCGCGGAAGAACGCCAGGAGCGAACAGCGGGCGGGAACGACAGCCGTCCTGCGGTGGCTCAGGGGTGCTGCTCGGAGCCGTGCAACGGGAAGCCGGCGATGCCCCGCCAGGCCAGCGAGGTCAGCAGCTGTACCGCCTGGTCGCGCGGGACGCTCCGGTCGCTGTGCAGCCAGGAGCGAGCGACCACCTGGGCGAGGCCGCCCAGCCCGGAGGCCAGCAGCATCGACTCCGCACGCGAGAGACCCGTGTCCTCGGCGATGACGTCACAGATCGCCTCGGCGCAGTCGTTGGTGACCTTGTCGACGCGCTCGCGCACCGCGGGCTCGTTCGTCAGGTCGGACTCGAAGACCAGGCGGAACGCCCCGCCGTCGTCCTCGACGTACGCGAAATAGGCGTCCATCGTGGCCCGGACGCGCTGCTTGTTGTCGGTCGTCGACCCCAGTGCGCTCCGCACGGCCTGGATCAAGGACTCGCAGTGCTGGTCAAGCAGGGCGAGATAGAGGTCGAGCTTGCCTGGGAAGTGCTGGTAGAGCACCGGCTTGCTGACGCCGGCCCGCTCGGCGATGTCGTCCATCGCGGCGGCGTGGTAGCCCTGCGCCACAAAGACCTCCTGGGCGGCGCCCAGGAGCTGGTTCCGACGGGCACGGCGCGGCAGGCGCGTGCCCCGCGGGCGTGCCGCCTCTGTCTGCTCGATGGCTGTCACGCCGCCTCCCAAGATCGTCCACATGCGGTGTGCGCCGCGCCGCCATCGTACTTTTCGGTAACCGTGGTGTGCGCGGTGCGAGCGCAGAATTTCACGGACCGGACGGTGGCGGAAGCCGATCAGGGTGCCTCAAAAGGGGCAGGTCACTCCCTGTGCCCGGGGCGGTGTCAGCGGTAGTCGTCCTCGTCCAGGGTGACGACCCGCGACTGCTCGATGAGGTCGGCCTCGTTGGCGCGGTCCGGGTCCGCGCCGGTCAGGGGATCGTCGTGCTCCGGTGCGACATCCGCGCGCTGCTCCGCCGTGTCGCCCTCGGGGGCCTCGACGTCGATCTCCGGAGCTCCCTGGACCTCCAGGTCCTCGATCGTGTCGGGATCGGTGGGGTCATAGGCCATGGTGGGCTCCCTTCCTACGAACGCCCCCGGAAGAAGCAGGGGCCACATTGCGGGTGCCCTGTGTACGAGCGTAAGACACCCGATACGGACGCTGTGCCGTGAGACGTCGGCAAGCGCGGGGTTCGTCGCTTCGCGGCACGCCCGGACGGCGCACGTTCTGTGACCGCGAACACAGGAGCCCGTACGTGATCGTCTCGTAACATTGCCGCATGTCTTCGACCGAGCTGCCGTCCGTGCCGGCCACCAGCGTCCTTCCGAGGGTGGCGCTCGTCCGGGTCGAGGAGGGCGAGCGGCTGAGGTCGGTCGGGCTGCCGGGGGTCACCCTGACGATCCGGTCGCGGCCGCCCGCGCGCGAAGGGCTGCCGCCCGCGCTGTATGTGCACGGGCTCGGCGGCTCCTCACAGAACTGGTCGGCGCTGATGGCGGAGCTGGACGATGTCGTCGACGGCGAAGCGGTCGACCTGCCGGGCTTTGGGGACTCCCCGCCGCCGGACGACGGCGACTACTCCGTCACCGGGCACGCGCGCGCGGTGATCCGCTATCTCGACGCGTCCGGGCGCGGCCCGGTGCACCTCTTCGGGAACTCCCTGGGCGGCGCCGTCGCCACCCGGGTCTCCGCGCTCCGCCCGGATCTGGTCCGGACCCTCACGCTGGTCTCTCCCGCCCTTCCGGAGCTGCGCGTGCAGCGCACCGCCGTGCCGACCGCCCTGCTGGGCGTGCCCGGCGTGGCCGCGTTCTTCACCCGGATCACCCGGGAGTGGTCGGCCGAGCAGCGGGTCCGCGGTGTCACGGGGCTTTGCTACGGCGATCCCGGACGGGTGACTCCGGAGGCGTTCGAGCACGCCGTGGAGGAGCTGGAGCGGCGGCTGCGGCTGCCGTACTTCTGGGACGCGATGGCCCGTTCCGCACGCGGGCTGGTGAACGCGTACACGCTGGGCGGCCAGCACGGGCTGTGGCGCCAGGCCGAGCGCGTGCTCGCCCCGACCCTGCTGGTCTACGGCGGCCGCGACCTGCTCGTCGGCTACCGCATGTCCCAGAAGGCGGCCCGCTCCTTCCGTGACTCCCGGCTGCTGTCACTGCCGGACGCCGGGCATGTGGCGATGATGGAATACCCTGAGACGGTGGCCGGGGCCTTCCGGGAACTCCTGCGGGATGTACGGGAGTTGGACGGGCAGTTGGTCTCGGCGCGACGACCGGAGGGGCCCGGCGAACCCGGCTCCGCCGACGTCGGCGCGGATGCCGGGCGCGACCTCGGCGACACGGACGACCGGAGCTGAGGGGGCGAGGTGGGACGGCACAGCCGCCGCGGATCCGCCCCCAAGGGCGACCCCGCGGACATAACGGCACGGCGCGGGGCGGCGGTCCCGGAGACGTCCACGGGCAACGCGGGCGGCGCCGGTGCCCCGCGCGCGAGGCCCGCGCCGGGACAGACGGCGCGGCCGGGCTCCACACCGGGACAGCTGCCCGGCCAACGGCGTCCCACGGACGACGGAACGCCCGCGCGCGGGGTGCCGACCCTGCCCGACGGGACGCCCGCGCATGGTTTTCCGCGGTTGCCGGGTGGGACTCCTGCGCACGGTTTCCCGCAGGTGCCGGATGGGGCTCAGGGTCGGGGGGTTCCCCGCTCGCCGGACGGCACTCCTGCGCGTGGGGTGCCGCGGTTGCCGGACGGGACGCCCGCGCACGGTTTCCCGGGGTTGCCGGGTGGGACTCCTGCGGACGGTTTCCCGCGGGTGCCCGATGGGGCTCAGGCTCGGGGGGTCCCCCGCCTGCCGGACGGGACGCCCGCGCATGGTTTTCTGCGGTTGCCGGACGGTACCCCCGCGCGCGGTGTTCCGCAGGCCCGTGGGGGCCATCCCGAGCAGCGTGAACCCGGCGGGGGCTGGCGAGAGTCGGGCGGGCGGACCGGTGTGGGGCGCGGGGCCGCCCCGGGGTCGGCCGCCGCGGGCCCCGGAGCCGCCCTGCCGCGGCAGCGGCCCGGGACGTCCGGCGGGCCCCGGCAGGACTACCTCGACGCCTTCGCCGAAGGCGCCGACGATGCTGACGACGATGTGTTCGCACCCCGCGCCAAGACCGCCCTGCGGCACGCGGAACCGTACGACCCCGTCACCCCCGTGGCCAACGAGCGCGACGCGGACGACGAGCCCCCGACCGGTCCGCCCGCGTCGGCCAAGGGCGCCAAGGGCCGGGCGTTCGCCGGGATTGCGGCCGCCGCCGTCACCACCGTGCTCGCGGTGATCGTGGCCGGGCAGGTCGCCGACGGCCGCGACGACGCCGACGTACAGTCGCGGTCCGCCACCGACCAGGCGCGTGACGCCCGCGACCCGGCCTCGCGCGCCGACGGCGATACGACCCCGTCCGTGTCACCGAGCGTGGCCCCGCTGACGTACGAGCAGAAGATGGACGAGAAGTACCCGCTCGGCGCCACGCTCAAGGCGTCGGGCAGGTTCGACGCGATCCCCGGCATCGCCAGGGCGCCGGGCACCGGCCGGAAATACACGTACCGCGTGGACGTGGAGCAGGGGCTCGGCCTGGACGGCGAACTGTTCGCCCAGGCCGTGCAGAAGACGCTCAACGACCGCCGCAGCTGGGCCCACGGCGGCGCCCGCACCTTCGAGCGCATCCACTCGGGCGAACCCGACTTCGTCATCACCCTCGCCAGCCCCGGTACCACCGCCCAGTGGTGCGCCAAGTCCGGTCTGGACACCACCGAGGACAACGTCTCCTGCGACTCGGCCGCCACCCAGCGCGTGATGATCAACGCCTACCGATGGGCGCAGGGCAGCACGACGTACGGCGACGAGATCCACGCCTACCGGCAGATGCTCATCAACCACGAGGTGGGCCACCGGCTCGGCTACGGCCACGTCAGCTGTGACAAGGACGGGCAGCCGGCCCCGGTCATGCAGCAGCAGACCAAGTTCCTCGACCATGACGGCATCCACTGTCTGCCGAACCCCTGGCCCTATCCCGGGAGTTGACCGGTGTCTCGCCGGTCACGTTGACATGTGCAGGTTGGTCGTTCATATTTCTGCGCATGTGGTCCTGTCAGGCCGTCACCTCTCGCGTCGCCATCGAGCTGGCGCTGATCGGCGTGACCGCGCTCTGCGTGGCCGACATCCACTGTCGCTGACCCCCGCCCCTGGCGTTCGCGTCGCGACCTGACACACCGTTTCCGTGACCCGTGCCGACGGACGGCACGGACCTTTTCGACGACCCGGCGCCGGGGTGCACATCTGTTCAGATGCGTCTCACCTCTTGTCCATCTGTCTCGCGATTCGAGAAATCCTCGACATCATCAACCGAGAGGTCGTCATTCCGATGCGTCATCCGTCCCTCACCGCGCGCCGCCTGGCAGCGGCCACCGTCGGCCTGCTCGTGGCAGCGGGAGCCGCCGCCTGCGGCCCGGAGGACAACGATGCCAAGGGGCCGAGTGGCGACCCCGCGCCGCACAAGGGCGGCACGCTCACGGTCCTCAACTCGACCCCGCAGCAGAACTTCGACCCCGCCCGCCTCTACACCTCCGGCGGCGGCAACGTCCCGTCCCTGGTCTTCCGTACGCTCACCACCCGCAACCGGGAGAACGGCGCGGCCGGCGCCCAGGTCGTCCCCGACCTCGCCACCGACACCGGGCGCCCCGACAAGGACGCGACCGTGTGGACGTACACCCTGAAGAAGGGCCTCAAGTACGAGGACGGCACCCCGATCACCTCGGCCGACGTCAAATACGGCATCGAGCGTTCCTTTGCCCCCGAACTCTCCGGCGGCGCACCGTATTTGAGGGACTGGCTGGTCGGCGCGGCCGACTACCAGGGGCCGTACAAGGACAAGAAGGGGCTGTCGGCGATCGAGACTCCGGACGACCGGACGATCGTCTTCCATCTGAACAAGCCGGAGGGCGAGTTCCCCCACCTGGCCACGCAGACGCAGTTCACGCCCGTCCCGAAGAGCAAGGACACCGGCGCCGAGTACGAGGAGCACCCCCTCTCGTCCGGCCCTTACCGGGTCGTCAAGAACGAGAACGACGGCGAGCACCTGGTCCTGGAGCGCAACCCGCACTGGTCGGCCGCCACGGACGCCGAGCGCAAGGCATACCCGGACACCATCGACGTACGGTCGGGGCTCGACTCCTCGGTGATCAACCAGCGGCTGTCGGCGTCCCAGGGTGCGGACGCGGCGGCCGTCACCACGGACACCAACCTCGGACCCGCCGAACTCGCCAAGGTCACCGGCGACAGGGAACTGGCGGCACGTGTCGGCACCGGCCACTTCGGCTACACGAACTACCTCGCGTTCAACCCGACGGTCAAGCCGTTCGACGACCCCAAGGTGCGGCAGGCGATCTCGTACGCCATCGACCGCTCGTCCGTGATCAACGCGGCCGGTGGTTCCGCACTCGCCGAGCCCGCGACCACCTTCCTGCCCGACCAGAAGTCCTTCGGCCACACGCCGTACGACCTGTACCCGGCGGGCGAGACGGGCGACCCGGCCAAGGCCGAGGAACTGCTGAAGGCGGCGGGACACCCGAACGGGCTGACCATCACCCTGACCCACTCCAACAACCAGGACTTCGAGACCAGCCCGGAGATCGCGACCGCGGTCCAGGACGCGCTCAAGAAGGCCGGCATCACGGTCAAGCTCCAGGGCCTGGAGGACAACGACTACTCGGACAAGATCCACAACGTCAAGACCGAGCCGGGCCTCTTCCTCGCCCACTGGGGTGCCGACTGGCCCTCCGGCGGCCCCTTCCTGGCCCCGATCTTCGACGGCCGTCAGATCGTCAAGGACGGCGCGAACTTCAACACCGGTCTGCTCAACGACAGGTCGGTCAATGAGGAGATTGATTTGATCAACAAGTTGACCGACCTTGACGCCGCCGCCAAGAGGTGGGGTGCACTGGACAAGAAGATCGGCGAACAGGCCCTGACCGTGCCGCTGTTCCACCCCGTCTACAAGCGTCTGTACGGGAAGGATGTCAAGAACATCGTGATCAGCGACTGGACCGGAGTCCTCGACATCTCGCAGGTCGCGGTCAAGTAGGCCGAGCGGTCACCACAGTCATGAGCGAGGCATCGACGGTCTCCCGGACCGTCGGGACGGACACCACCGTCCCGACGGCCTCCGGGGCCCGTCAGTTCTGGCGGCGGCTGCGCACGCAGCGCGCCGCCCTCGCCGCGGCGGTCGTCGTCGCGCTGCTCGTCCTGGTCGCGCTCGCCGCGCCGCTGCTCACCGCCATCGAGGGCCAGGACCCGACCACCTACCACCCGTCACTGGTCGACTCGGCGCGCGGAGGCGTGCCCGGCGGCTCGTTCGGCGGGATCAGCGGCGACCACTGGCTGGGCGTCGAACCGCAGACCGGGCGCGACCTGTTCGCGCGACTGGTCCACGGCGCGCGCGTGTCGCTGGGCGTCGCGCTGACCGCGACCCTGGTGCAGGTCCTGATCGGGGTCGTCGTGGGCGTCGCGTCCGCGCTAGGCAACCGATGGGTTGATCAACTGTTGAGCCGGGCCACCGACATCATCGTCGCCATGCCGCTGATGATCATGGCACTGGCGCTGCTCGCGATCGTCCCGTCGACCTTCCCGCGGCCCGTCCTGGTCACCCTGGTCATCGGCCTGGTCGCCTGGGGCAACATCGCCAAGATCGTGCGCGCCCAGACGCTCACCCTCAAGAGACTCGACCACGTCGCCGCCGCCCGGCTCAGCGGCTGGGGCCCCTGGCACATCGCCCGGCGCGAACTGCTGCCCGGACTCGCCGCGCCCGTCATCACGTACGCCGCCCTGCTCGTGCCCATGAACATCTCCGTCGAGGCGGCCCTGTCCTTCCTCGGCGTCGGCGTGAAGCCGCCGACCCCCTCCTGGGGGCAGATGCTGGCCTCCGCCGACGTCTGGTACCAGGCGGCGCCGCAGTACCTGCTGCTGCCGGCCGGCGCCCTGTTCGTGACGGTGCTCGCGCTGACGGTCCTCGGTGACGGCGTACGCACCGCCCTCGACCCGCGCGCCGCCTCGCGCCTGCGCGTCGGCACGGGCCGCGGGCGCGCGGGCGGATCCGACCGCGGTAACGGGACGGGCCGCAGGAGCGGGGCGGACCGTGGGAACGGGGCCCAGGACGTCGGCGCGCGCGGGGACGTCGGCGCGCGCGGGGACGTCGGCGGGCGCGGGCACGTCGGCGGTGCCGTCGAGAAGGAGGGGACCGCATGACCGGCTTCGGTGGCTTCGTGCTGCGCCGTGCCATCGGCACGGTCGTCACCCTGCTCGCCGTCTCGGTGATCGTCTACGTCGTCTTCTACGGCACCCCGGGCAACGTCGCCCAGATCACCTGCGGTCCGCGCTGCTCCCCCGAACAGGTGCAGCAGGTCGCCCAGCAACTCAGGCTCGACGACCCGCTGTACGTGCGCTACGGCCACTTCCTGCAAGGGCTCGTCGTCGGCCAGGACTTCTCGACGGGCACGTCCGTCGAGCACTGCCCCGCCCCTTGCCTGGGGCTGTCCTACCAGACCGGCCGGCAGGTCCTGGACATCATCCTGACGAAGCTGCCCGTCAGTCTGTCGTTGGTGCTCGGCGCGATGGTGATGTGGCTCGTGCTGGGCGTCGGGACCGGCGTGCTGTCGGCGTGGCGGCGCGGCCGGATCTCCGCGCGCGTGCTGACCGCCATCACCCTCGCGGGCACGGCGACCCCCGTCTTCGTCATCGGCCTCGTCCTGATGATCGTCGTCTGCGGCGAGCTGCACCTGCTGCCCTTCCCGCAGTACGTCGCCCTCACCGACGATCCCGAGCAGTGGACCTGGAACCTGCTGCTGCCGTGGCTGTCGCTGGCCCTGATCGAGGCGGCCGCGTTCGCCCGGATCACCCGGGCGGCGATGCTGGAGACGCTCGCGGAGGACCACATCCGCACCTTCCGCGCCTACGGCGTCGGCGAACGGTCCGTCGTCGGTCGGCACGCGCTGCGCGGCGCCCTGGCCCCCGTCATCGCGTTGAACGCCAACAACTTCGGTTCCACCGTCGGTGGCGCCGTGCTCGCCGAGACCCTCTTCGGCCTGCCCGGCATCGGCCAGGAACTGGTGCACGCCGTCAACGTCGTCGATCTGCCGGTCGTCGTCGGCATGGTCCTGGTCATCGGCTTCTTCGTGGTCATCGCCAACGCCGTCGCGGACGTGCTGTATGCGGTGGCCGACCGACGGGTGGTGCTCGCATGAGCCTGGTGGACGTCACGGACCTCACGGTCGACTTCGGGCCCCTGCGGGCGGTTGCCGGGCTGTCCTTCCGGCTGGCGCGGGGCGCCGCGCTCGCCCTGGTCGGCGAGTCCGGCTCCGGCAAGTCCACGGTCGCGAACGCCCTGCTGGGCCTGCACCGGGACACCGGCGCCCGGGTCGGCGGCTCGGTCCATGTCGCCGGGACCGATGTGCGCCGGGCCTCCGACGAGGAACTGCGGCGGCTGCGCGGCGGGAAGGCCGCCATGGTCTTCCAGGACCCGCTGTCGTCGCTCGATCCGTACTACGCGATCGGCGACCAGATCGCCGAGGTGCACCGTGTGCACGCGCGCGTGTCTCGGCGGGCGGCACGCGCGCGTGCCGTCGAGGTCCTCGACCGGGTGGGGATTCCGGACGCCCGGCGCCGGGCCCGGTCACGCCCGCACGAGTTCAGCGGCGGCATGCGCCAGCGCGCGCTGATCGCCATGGCGCTGGCCTGCGCGCCGGACCTGCTGATCGCGGACGAGCCGACGACCGCGCTGGACGTGACCGTCCAGGCGCAGATCCTCGACCTGTTGCACACGCTGCGCGCGGAGACCGGGATGGGACTGCTGCTCGTCACCCACGACGTGGGCGTCGCCGCCGAGAGCGTGGACGAGGTGCTGGTCATGCGGCACGGCGAAGCCGTCGAACACGGACCGGTTGGCACGGTCCTCGGGGCGCCCGCACAGGAGTACACCCGCGAACTGCTCGCCGCGGTGCCGCGCGTGGATGTGGCTCGGGGTGACGTGCCGCGTGTGGATGTGGCTCGGGCCGACCTGGCTGGGGCGGACGCCGTGCGAGGGGAGGCGACGGGCGCGCTTGTGCCGGGTGCCGTTATGCCGGGCGCGCTTGTGCCGGGCGCGCTTGTGCCGGGTGCCGTTGTGCCAGGCGGGCTTGTGCCGGGCGTTCGTGCGTCGGGCGCCGTTGCGGCCGGTGCCGGTGCGACCGGTTCCGGCGCGCCGGACGTCGGGGGCGTATCGGGCGGCGACGCGCGCGTGACCGAAGAGGTCGTCCTGGAGGCGGCCGGTCTCAGACGGGTCTTCGGGCGTGGCAAGCGGGCGTTCACCGCCGTGGACGATGTCTCCCTCATGGTCCGCAGGGGCGAGAGCCTCGGCATCGTGGGGGAGAGTGGAAGCGGCAAGACGACCCTGGGCCGCATGCTCGTCGGCCTGCTGGAGCCGACGGCGGGCGAGATCCGGTACGCGGGCCGCCCGCACACCGGGGTGGACCCGGCCGTGCAGATGGTCTTCCAGGACCCCGTCTCCTCCCTCAACCCCCGCCGCAGCGTGGGCGAGTCCATAGCCGACCCGCTCCGTGCGCGGAAGAGGGGCGAGGAGCACATCCGGGGGCGCGTACGCGACCTGCTGGAGCGCGTGGGGCTCGAAGGCGCCCATTACGACCGGTACCCGCACGAGTTCAGCGGCGGCCAGCGCCAGCGCGTGGGCATCGCCCGGGCGCTCGCCGCCGACCCGCGCGTCATCGTCTGCGACGAGCCCGTCTCCGCGCTGGACGTCACCACCCAGACCCAGGTGGTCGCCCTGCTCGGCGAGTTGCAACGGGAACTCGGGCTCGCGCTGGTCTTCGTCGCGCACGACCTCGCCGTCGTCCGCCGGGTCAGCGACCGGGTCGCGGTGATGCGCCGGGGCCGCGTCGTGGAGTCCGGCCCCGCCGACGAGGTGTACGACTCCCCGCAGGACCCGTACACCAAGCAACTCCTGGCCGCGGTGCCCGCCCTCGACCCCGAGGTCGCGGCCCGGCGCCGGGCCGCCCGCCGCGCCGCCCGCCGGGAGCCGGCGACGACGTGACGTTTCGTGTCCGTGTGATCTCCTAGCGCGACGAAACGCGATCCGCACGTGAAAGTTACGACCGTTCACCCCTTTTGGTGGGGGGGGGGGGGGCCCCCCCCCCGCCCCCCCCCCCCCCCCCCCGCCGGGGGGGCGCCGCCCGCCGCCGCCGCCCCCCCCGCCCCCCCCCACCCACTAGGCG
>NZ_JBSGBN010000070.1:0-50803 GCF_053601275.1 Streptomyces sp. NPDC004752
AGGAGCCGGCGCACGCCTCGGAGGACAAGCTGGCGGCCGACGGACGCAGTGACGCGCGCCGGGCCGCCTCCGCCCGCCGTGCGCGCGAGCGCGGACACACGCCGTTGTTCGACCAGTACGAGGACGGCGACCGGCCGCGCGCGGCCAACGAGTGACGGCAGGCGCGCGGCCGGCCGGAAAACCCTCTCCAGTCGCCCGGAAACCTGGCCCCTGACCAGTCGGGGAACGGATTTCCAAGCACCGCGACGGGGATGCTAAGGTTTCACTCGTTGCAAGGGCCTGTGGCGCAGTCCGGTAGCGCACCTCGTTCGCATCGAGGGGGCCAGGGGTTCGAATCCCCTCAGGTCCACGCAGCATGAAGCCCCAGTCGGCATTGACCGACCGGGGCTTCAGTGCGTCTACAGGGGCTTTGCGTAGCAGAGGCTCGACTCGTAGTGGCGGTAGTAGCCGAACTTGGTGCACGGTTCGTAGCCGCTGGAGGTGTACAGGGCGACGGCCTCCGGCTGCTTGGTGCCCGTCTCCAGGACCATGCGGAGGCGGCCGGCCGTGCGCGCGTCGTCCTCCAGGGCGGTCAGCAGGCGGCGGGCCAGGCCCCGGCCGCGCATCGCCTCGATCACGAACATGCGCTTGAGTTCGGCGTCGCCGTCCTCGTTGCCCTCGCCGTTCTCGTCCTGGCTGCGCCAGCCGCCGGTGGCCACGGGCCGGTCGTTCTCGTCGTAGGCGATCAGGTACACGCCCCTCGGCGGGGTGAAGTGCGACGCGTCCAGGGCCGTGGCGTCGCCGCCGTCGCCGTAGCGCACGTGGTACTCGGCCTGGACCTCGTCGTTGAGCTTGACGGCGTCGGGGTGGTCGAAGGGAACGCGACGTATATTCATGCTGGGCATCGTACTTCTATGCAGATAGGGAGCTGGGCCTCGTCCAGTGTGCCGGTATCGTGCCCTGGTGCTGACAGTGACCTCTGTGAATGTGAACGGGCTGCGGGCCGCCGCGAAGAAGGGCTTCGTGGAGTGGCTCGCCGGGACCTCCGCGGACGTGCTCTGTCTGCAGGAGGTGCGCGCCGAGCCGCAGCAGCTGCCCGAGGGCGTGCGGCAGCCGGACGGCTGGCACGTCGTGCACGCCCCCGCCGCCGCCAAGGGGCGCGCGGGCGTCTCCCTGTACACCCGGCGCGAACCCGACCGCGTCCAGGTCGGTTTCGGCTCGGCGGAGTTCGACGCGAGCGGACGGTATGTCGAGGTCGACCTGCCCGGGGTCACCGTCGCCTCGCTCTACCTCCCCTCCGGAGAGGTGGGCACCGAACGGCAGGACGAGAAGGTCCGCTTCATGGACGAGTTCCTCGCCTACCTGAAGCAACTGCGCGCCCGGGCCGCCGCCGACGGCCGTGAGGTCGTCGTCTGCGGCGACTGGAACATCGCCCACCAGGCCACCGACCTCAAGAACTGGCGCGGCAACACCAAGAACTCGGGCTTCCTGCCGGAGGAACGGGCCTGGCTGACAAGGGTCTTCGACACGGCGGACGGGGGGTACGTCGATGTCGTACGGGCGCTGCACCCGAACGCCGAGGGGCCGTACACATGGTGGTCGTATCGGGGGCGGGCGTTCGACAACGACTCGGGATGGCGGATCGATCTCGCGGTGGCGACCCCCGGACTCGCGGCACGGGCCGCGAAGGCGGTGGTGGAGCGGGCCGTCGGCCATGACGAGCGATGGTCGGACCACGCCCCGGTGACGGTGGCCTTCGAGAGGTGACCGACCGGGCCGGAAACCACTCAACTCCGTTTGTGTAGGCGTCTGTTCAGGGCCGGGGAGAACTCTGCTTCCAGGACGCCGCGGGCCTCGCGGCGGGGCGGCGGGGCGGCCGGATCAGCTTGCGTTCGCGGTGGAGCGCAGGGTGAGCACCGTGAGGCTTCTTACGGTGCTCACCGAGAGTCGTGGCTGTCTGTGTAGATCGCCTGGCTCGCTGCGATCATCTCGGCGCCGTTGACGACGGCGTACTGCGTACCAGGGGATGCGTACGGGCTCGTCGGCGCGGGCGGGCAGGTCGACGAACCGGCGCGGGCTACGCACGGTAACTGATCGACATGCGTGCCGTGTCCGGCCGTGTGAATCTGGTCGGGGCCCCACCGAGGGCCCCCACCCCTCACCCTCACGGGAGTGAACCCACATGGGTATGAAGGACCAGTTCCAGGACAAGGCCAAGAACATGCGGGACCAGGCCGAGGAGAACATGCGCGAGAAGGGCGGCCAGCGCGGGCAGCAGCAGCCCGGCAAGTCGCAGCCCGGCAAGTCGCAGCCCGGCAAGTCGCAGCCCGGCAAGTCGCAGCCGGGCAAGTCGCAGTCCGGCAAGCCGCAGTCCGAGCGTGGCCGCCAGGGCACGCGGGACATGCAGGACCCCGAGCGCGAGATGCACGACCGTATGGACCAGGACTACGACGCCTGACGCCACGGTCGGCCATCGGCCCGGAAGGGGCGCCCCGGACGCGGGGCGCCCCTTCGCCTGCCCGGGAGTTCCCTTGCCCGGGACGGCAGTTCTCCTGCCCGGGACGGCGGGCCGCTCATCGCCGGGGCGGCAGCTTCGGACGCGAGCGGTCCGGGATCTCGCTGTGGTCGGGCGGTGTCGCCACGGGCCAGCTGTCCAGCAGGTCCAGGGCCAGCCGGATCGCCTCGTCCATCTCGACATGGCGGCCCTCGGCCCAGTCCAGGGGGGTGCGCAGGACCTCCACGTCGGGAAGGACGCCGTGGTTCTCCACGGACCAGCCGTACGCGTCGAACCAGGCCGCGTTCATCGGCACCGTGATCACCGTGCCGTCGCCCAGCCGGTGCCGCCCGGTGATGCCGACCACGCCGCCCCAGGTGCGCTGCCCGACCACCGGGCCCAGCTTCAGCAGCCGGATGGCGGCCGTGATCATGTCGCCGTCGGAGGACGTCGCCTCGTCGGCCAGCGCCACGACCGGGCCGCGCGGCGCGTTCGACGCGTACGACACCGGCTGGGCGTTACGGGTCAGGTCCCAGCCGAGGATCGTCCGGGTCAGCTTCTCGACGACGAGTTCGCTGATGTGCCCGCCCGCGTTGCCGCGCACATCCACCAGGAGCGCGGGCCGGGACATCTCCATACGCACATCGCGGTTGAACTGGGCCCAGCCGGAGCCACCCATGTCCGGGATGTGCAGATAGCCGCACCGGCCGCCGCTCAACTCCCGTACCACCTCGCGGCGTTTGGCCACCCAGTCCTGGTAGCGCAGCGGCCGTTCGTCGATCAGCGGGACCACGGCCACCCGTCGCGACCGGTCACCCGAGCCCGCCGCGGGGCCGGCGGGGTCCGCGAGCCGCTCCCCGGAGGGGCAGTGGGTGAAGGTCAGCTCCACGGTCGTGCCGCCCGCGCCCGCCAGCAGCGGGTACGGGCCCGCCACCGGGTCCACCGGCCGCCCGTCCACGTGCGTGAGTACGGCGCCCTTGCGAATGCCGGTGCCGGCCAGCGGCGAGCGTGCCCGGGAGTCGGACGAGTCGCCGGGCAGGATCCGCTGGATCATCCAGTGCCCGTCCCGGCAGACGAAGTTGGCGCCGAGCAGGCCCTGGTGGCGCTGGTAGTGGGGCGGGCCCTCGTTGCGGCGGGCCGGGGTGACATAGGCGTGGGAGGTGCCCAGTTCGCCCAGCACCTCACGCAGCAGATCCGCGAACTCGTCCGGGGACGTGACGCGTTCGACCAGCGGCCGGTACTGGTCGAGGACCGCGTCCCAGTCGATGCCACACATCCCCGGGTCCCAGAAGTAGTCCCGGATGAGCCGGCCCGCCTCCTCGAAGGACTGGCGCCACTCGGCGGGCGGGTCGACCTCGTGCAGGATGCGGCGCAGATCGATCCAGACCGTCGTGTCGGCGTCGCCGGACTCGGTGGACGGAACGGCGCGCAGCTCGCCCTCGTCGACCACCACCAGCCGGGTGCCGTCGCCGCTGACCGTGAACCAGTCCAGGTGGCCGACGAGTTCGGACTTCTTCGCCTTGGTGATGTGGAAATACTCCAGGGTCGGGCGTCCGCTGGTGTCGGCCGGGTTGACGAAGGTCTCGCCCAGCGCGCCCGAGATCGGCCAGCGCAGCCAGACCAGGCCGCCGCCCGCCACCGGGTGCAGCGCCGAGTACTTGGAGGCGGTCACCGGGAAGGGGGTGACCCGGCTCTCCAGGCCCTCGATCTCGACGGTCACCGCGTTGCCGTCGCCGGGCTCGTCCTCAAGGGGGTCCAGGCCGCCGGCGGCGGGGCGTCCGTCCGGGTTCAGCGCGAAGGGGGAGGGGGTGGCGGACGACAGCGGCACGAGGTAGGGGCGGCAGCCGAGCGGGAAGGACAGGTCCCCGGTGTGTACGTCGTACACCGGGTCGAAGCCGCGCCAGGACAGGAACGCCAGATACCGGCCGTCCCGGGTGAACACCGGGTTCTCGTCCTCGAAGCGGCCGTCGGTGACGTCGACGATCAGCCGGTCCGGCTGCCCGGTCCCGGGGACGCGGGCCATCTTGATCTGCCGCAGCGACCGGCCGATCCCCGGGTGCGACCAGGTCAGCCAGGTCCCGTCCGGGGCGAACGCCAGGTCCTTCACCGGCCCGTTGATGGACCGGATCAGCTCGGTGACCTCGCCTTCCTTGGACCTCGCCCCGGGGGTACCCCCGGTGTCCGCGGCGGTGCCCCCGGTGTCCGTGGAGGTGTCCCTGGTGGTGTCGGCGGTGTCCGCGGAGGTGTTCCCAGTGGTGTCGGCGGTGTCCGCAGTGGTGTCGGTGGTGTCGATGAGGAGCAGCCGTCCGTCGTGCGCGGCGATGGCGAGGCGCTCGCCCGACGGGTCCGAGACCAGCTCCAGGACCCGGCCAAGACCGCCGGAGGCCAGCCGGCGCGGCGCCCGGTCGCCGCTGGCCCGGGGCAGCTGGGCGATCTCGATCCCGTCCTCGCCCGCCGCGTCCGTGACATAGGCGACCTGCCCGGTCGAGCCCAGTATCTCCGGCAGCCGGACCCGGACGCCCGGGGTGTCCGCGATGGTGCGGGCCGGGCCGTCGCGGTGGGTGAGCCAGTACAGGCTGCCGCGCACGACGACGGCGCTGGCCCGTCCCGTCTCGTCGACCGAGACGCCGTCCACATGCTGGGCGGCCGGGACCTGGTAGCGGCGGCGCCCGGCGCGCGGGCCGGACAGCCGCACGTCGAGCCGACGCGACACGGCGTGCGGGGACAGGTCGTCGACGAGCCACAGATCGCCCCCGCACTGGTACACCACCCGCGTTCCGTCGCCGGCCGCGTGCCGTGCGTAGAAGGCGTCGTGGTCGGAGTGGCGGCGCAGGTCGGAACCGTCGTACGCGCAGGAGTAGAGGTTGCCGACGCCCTCGTGGTCGGAGAGGAAGGCGATCCGGCCGGACACGAACAGGGGGGAGTCCAGATGGCCGCCGATGTCGGCGAGCAGCCGCCGGCCGTGCAGCCACAACCGGCCCATGGCGCCGCCCCGGTACCGCTTCCAGGCGGCCGGTTCGTGCGGTGGGGCGCCGGTCAGCAGCAGGGTTCTGCGCTCGTCGCCGAGGTCGGCGACCTGGATGTCGCAGACCGGGCCCCAGGGGAGCTTGCGGCCCGGGTCGCCGTCGGGGGAGACCTTGTAGGCCCAGGTGAAGTAGGAGAAGGGCTGGCCGTGCGAGGCGACGGCGAGGATGTCGGACCCGCCGTCCTCGCCGGGCGGTGTCCAGCCGCACACCCGGGTGTCGGCGCTGCCCCAGTACGTCAGCCGCCGTCCCGGTCCGCCGTCGACGTCGGCCAGGTGGATCTCGGGAACCAGGCTGTGCCAGGTCGTGTAGGCGATCCGGCGGCCGTCGGGGGAGAAGCGCGGGTGGCCGATCTTGGTGCGGTCGACGGTGAGCCGCCAGGCGCGGCCCGGGGTGTCGAGGGGGGCCAGCCACAGATCGTCCTCGGCCACGAAACACAGCAGGTCGCCGCTGAGGTGCGGCAGGCGGAGATAGCTCACCTCCCCATGCTTTTCCGCCCTCTGGGCCCGGGCAACTTATGCGGATCTGACGGACGTGACCCAGGGCACGTACGAAACCGTTTCGTTTCGATGAGGAGTGCGCTACATTCGTCTCGTACGAAACCGTGTCGTTCGGAGTGGGAAAGGGTGCGAGAGACATGACTGAGGCATCCAGGGGCGCGGCGTCCGCCGCTCCGGTGGAGCCGGTGCTCGCACCGGGGCGTCGCAGTCGGATCACCCCCGAGCGTGCGGCCGAGTTGTACGAGGCCGTGCTCGACCTGCTCCGGGAAGTCGGCTACGACGCCCTCACCATGGACGCCGTGGCCGCCCGCACCCGCTCCAGCAAGGCCACCCTCTACCGCCAGTGGGGCGGCAAGGCCGAGCTGGTCGTGAAGGCCATCCGGCACGGCAAACCGGGCAACATCGAGGAGATCGACACCGGATCGCTGCGGGGCGATCTGCACGCCCTGCTGGCGGCCGAGGACGACTGCGTGATCGAGCAGAACTCCGCACTGATGCGCGGCGTCGCCATGGCCATGCACAGTAACCCGGATCTGCGCGAGGCGTTGCGTAATCAGCTCGTGGACCCCGAGATGAACGGGTTCCGCCAGGTGCTGCAGCGCGCCATCGACCGCGGCGAGGTCCGTCCGGACTGCCCCGCGCTGGAATTCCTCGTGCACATGATGGTCGGCGGCCTCGCCACCCGCGCGCTGCTCGACGACCAGCCACCGACCCAGGCATTCCTCATGTCGTACGTCGACGCCGTGGTCCTCCCCGCCCTCGGCGTGTCCACCGACTGACCACTTCGCGCCTCACCACCTCACCATTTCGCGCCTCACCACCTCACCACTTCGCACCTCACCATTTCGCACCTCCCCAGCCCCACCTGACGTCACCGCTCACGTCGTCGGGCCGATCACCCCTGCCCCCCTGGGCTGATCCCCCCTGCCCTCATGGGCCGATCACCCCTGCCTACATGGGCTGATCACCCCTGCCCTGAACACCCCACGACTGACCGGGAGTACGCCCTCGTGGCCACATTCCTCTACAAGCTGGGCCGGCTCGCCTTCAGGCGACGGCACTTCGTCGCCCTGATCTGGGTGGCGCTGCTGGCACTGGCGGGCATCGGCGCGGCAAGCGCACCCGCGGCCGGCAACACCTCCTTCTCCATCCCCGGCACGGAAGCACAGAAGGCATTCGACCTGCTGGAACAGCGCTTCCCCGGGATGAGCGCCGACGGCGCGACCGCCCGCGTCGTCTTCAAGGCGCCGAGCGGCGAGAAGATGACGGACAAGGACAACAAGGCCACCGTCGAGAAGACGGTGAAGGAACTGGGGGACGGCTCCGAGGTCGCCTCCGTCGCCGACCCGTACACCGGGAAAGCCGTCAGCAAGGACGGCACTATCGCCTACGCGTCGGTGAAGTACAAGGTCTCCGGCATGGAACTGGAGGACTCCTCGCGCGACGCCCTCAACCGGGCCGCCGAGGACGCGCGGGACGCCGGGCTGACCGTGGAGATCGGCGGTGACGCGCTCAGCGCGACACCGGAGACCGGTTCCAGCGAGGTCATCGGTATCGCGGTCGCCGCGGTCGTCCTCGTCATCACCTTCGGCTCCCTGCTCGCCGCCGGACTTCCGCTGCTGACCGCGCTCATCGGCGTGGGCATCGGCGTCTCCACCATCACCGCGCTGGCCAGTGTCCTCGACCTGGGCTCGACCACCTCCATCCTGGCGATGATGATCGGCCTCGCCGTCGGCATCGACTACGCGCTGTTCATCGTCTCCCGCTACCGCGCCGAACTCGCCGAGGGCCGCGAGCGCGAGGAGGCCGCCGGGCGGGCCGTCGGCACCGCCGGCTCCGCGGTGGTCTTCGCGGGCCTCACCGTTGTGATCGCCCTGGTCGGCCTGTCCGTCGTCAACATCCCGATGCTGACGAAGATGGGCGTCGCGGCCGCCGGCACGGTCGCCGTCGCGGTCCTGATCGCCCTCACCATGATCCCGGCGCTGCTCGGCTACGCGGGCCGCAGGGTCAAGCCGACCGGCGAGAAGAGCAAGCTGTTCGGCGGCCGGCGCAAGGCCGAGCAGCCGGACCCGGCCGGCCGGCCGAACCTGGGCACCCGCTGGGCCAGCTTCGTCGTGCGCCGCCCGGTCGCCGTCCTGCTGCTGGGCGTCGTCGGCCTCGGTGCCGCGGCCGTCCCGGCCGCCTCCCTGGAACTCGGCCTGCCCGACGACGGCTCCCAGCCGACGTCCACGACCCAGCGCCGCGCCTACGACCTGCTCTCCGAGGGCTTCGGGCCCGGCTTCAACGGCCCGTTGATGGTCGTAGTCGACGCGCGCGACAGCGCCCACCCGAAGGACGCCTTCCAGGAGGTCGGCGACCGGATCAAGGGCCTTGAGAACGTCGTCACGGTGACCCCGCCCGCGCCCAACAAGGCGGGCGACACCGCGACCATCACCGTGATCCCGGACTCCAAGCCGTCCTCGACCAGCACCGAGGACCTGGTGCACGCGATCCGGGACACCGGCGCCGACATCACCCGCAGCACCGACGCGACGGTGCTGGTCACCGGCGCGACGGCGATGAACATCGACGTCTCGCAGAAGCTGAACGACGCGCTGCTGCCCTATCTGGCCCTCGTCGTCGGCCTCGCGTTCCTGCTGCTGATCGTGGTCTTCCGCTCCGTCCTCGTGCCGCTGAAGGCGGCCCTCGGATTCCTGCTGAGCGTGCTGGCCGCCCTGGGCGCCGTCGTCGCGGTCTTCCAGTGGGGCTGGCTGTCCGGTCTGATGGGCGTCGAGGAGACCGGTCCGGTCATGTCGATGATGCCGATCTTCATGGTCGGTGTGGTCTTCGGCCTCGCCATGGACTACGAGGTGTTCCTGGTGACCCGGATGCGGGAGGCGTACGTCCACGGGGAGAAGCCGAGCCAGGCCGTGGTGACCGGCTTCCGGCACGGCGCGCGGGTCGTCTCGGCGGCGGCCGTGATCATGATCGCGGTCTTCTCCGGCTTCATCGGCTCCAGCGAGTCGATGGTGAAGATGATCGGCTTCGGTCTCGCGGTCGCCGTGTTCTTCGACGCCTTCATCGTGCGGATGGCGCTCGTGCCGGCGGTGCTCGCCCTGCTCGGCAGGCGGGCCTGGTGGCTGCCCGGCTGGCTGGACCGGGTCCTGCCCAACGTGGACGTGGAGGGCGAGGGCCTGCGCGCCCGGGACGAGGACCGGCCCCGGGACGAGGACCGGGAGCTGGTACGCGCCTGACGCGCACCGCCTGACACAGGAACCGGCCGGTGAGGGCCCGTGGGGACGGGGCTGCCCTCACCGGCCTCCGTGTGTCACGGGCGACGCCCGAACCTCGCGGGAGACGGCCCCGAATGCGTTCGCCCGCCGCCGCCCGTCCCGCTACGGTGCCCCCCATGCCCCCCATGCCCCCCATGACACCGACAGCCGTCACTGACGCCGAGGGCTCCGGAGCCCACCCCCGGTTCGCCGCCGCCCTGGACGAACTGGGCCTCAACGACCTGCACTCGCACATCCGGCGCTTCCCGGACGCGACCCGCACCGCGGCCGAGGCCGCCGCCGCGATCGGCTGTGAGCTGAGCCAGATCTGCAAGTCGCTGATCTTCGCCGTGGACCGGGTACCGGTGCTGGTGCTCATGGACGGGGCGTCCCGGGTGGATGTCGAGCGGGTCCGGGCCGAACTGGGCGCAGAATCCGTCACCCGGGCCAAGGCCGAGGTCGTACGGGAGACCACCGGATACGCCATCGGCGGCGTCCCGCCCTTCGGGCACCGGACCCGGACCCGGGTGCTCGCCGATCGCTCGCTGCTCGGCCACGACCTCGTGTGGGCCGCCGCCGGCACCCCGCACACCGTGTTCCCGATGGCCCCGAAGACGCTGATCGCCCATGCCGGCGGCACCCTCGTGGACGTACGCGAGCGCACCTCCTGACCGCCGCGGCGGCGCCGCCCCACGTGCACGGCGCGCGTCAGTCCGGCTGGTCGTCGGGTACCCAACGCAGCACGTCGCCGGGCTGGCAGTCCAGGGTGCGGCAGATCGCGTCCAGCGTGGTGAACCGCACCGCCTTCGCGCGCCCGTTCTTCAGTACGGCGATGTTGGCGGGTGTGATCCCGACGGCGGCGGCGAACTCGCCCACCGACAGCTTGCGCTTGGCGAGTTGCACGTCCAGGTCCACGATGATCGCCATCAGATCACCTCGGCGATCTCGGTCTGCAGATCTGTCGCCTTGCGCAGCAGGCTCCGCATGATCACGACGAGCATGGCGAACGCCGTCCCGACCCCGACGCACGCCATGGCCGCGCCCAGGGCGCCGATCAGCTCCATACCGTCGTCGGGGGACGGGATGGCGGCCAGGGCCAGATGCCCGGTGACCCCGACCGCCAGCAGCGTCGCCACGACCGAGGCGCCGATGACGGTGTCGACCCACCGGAAGGCAGGCGAGCTGAAGAGCGCGCCGCGCCGGACCATGGCGAGCAGCTGCCACACGGCGACCAGCGCGACCTGGACACAGGCGACGCCGACGATCGCCACCGTCGCATACGGCGTGGCGAACGGGGCGTACGGCGGGAAGCGGTCGACCTCGTCGGCCGCCGTCGTCGGGATGACCACGATCTGGGCGAAGAGGCCGCCTAAGATCGCCGCGGCGATACCGGCACGGAGCGCGGCTATGAAGAGACGATGCATATGTCGATTGTCGATCGATACCGATGCCGATACCGACACCGATCGAAAAACAATCGACTCTCTGCATGTGTCACACCGGAGCGGGGATCCGCGAACGGGACACCCCGGAAGAAACGGGACACCTCAGAAGGACGGGACACCCCAGAACAGGAGCAGGCATGACCGACAAACTCACCGTGAGCGTCCTGGGCACCGGCATCATGGGCGCCGCGATGGCCCGCAACATCGCCCGCGCCGGGCACTTGGTCCGCGCCTGGAACCGCACCCGGGACAAGGCCCAGCCGCTGGCCTCGGAAGGGGTGCACGTCGCCGCCGACCCGGCGGAGGCGGTGCACGGCTGCGACATCGTGCTGACCATGCTGTACGACGGCGACACGGTCCTGGAGGTCATGCGCGAGGCGGCACCCGCGCTGCGCTCCGGCGCCATCTGGGCGCAGTCGACCACGGCCGGCCTCGACTCCGTCGCCGAACTCGCCGGGCTCGCCCGCGAGCACGGCCTCGTCTTCTACGACGCCCCCGTCCTCGGCACCCGGCAGCCCGCCGAGTCCGGGCAGCTCACCGTGCTGGCCGCCGGGCCCGAGGAGCACCGGGCGACGGTGGCGCCCGTCTTCGACGCGATCGGCGTGCGGACCGTGTGGACCGGCGACGACGGGGCCGCGGCCGGCGCGACCCGGCTCAAGCTGGTCGCCAACAGCTGGGTCCTCGCGGTCACCGCGGCCGGCGGTGAGGTCGTCGCCCTCGCCCAGGCACTCGGCGTCGACCCGCAGAGCTTCTTCGACCTGATCGCCGAGGGCCCGCTCGACATGGGGTATCTGCGGGCCAAGGCCGGGATGATCCTCGACGGGCAGCTGACCCCGCCGCAGTTCGCGGTGACCACCGCCGAGAAGGACGCGCGGCTGATCGTGCGGGCGGGGGAGCGCGGACATGTACGCCTGGACATCGCCGCCGCCACCGCGGAACGCTTTGCCCGGGCCGCCGCGCAGGGCCACGGCGACGAGGACATGGCCGCGGCCTACTTCGCGAGCTTCGACGGGGAGCCGGGGACATCCGAGAAACCCGAGTAGCCCGACTAGTCCGAGCAGCTCCAGTGGTGTGCGGCTGCGGCCCGGCGTGACGTCGCGGTGGGTCGGGCGCACTCTGGAATCAGTGGTTCCGGAGGTGGTCCCCATGATGCACACCGCAGTGGGATGGCATGTCGAGATGGAGTTCCAGGAGGACGATCAGCACACGCGGGCGGCGGCACTGGTGCGCCTGCCCGACGGTACGGAGGTGCGAGCGCACGGCCAGGCGAGCCGACACCGTACCGATGCCAATCAGCCGCGGGTCGGCGAGGAGATAGCGGGCGCCCGCGCCCTCAACGAACTGGCGATGCGGCTGCTGGCCAAGGCACACGGGGAGATCGACGCGGCATCCGGCCGAACCTCCCACCCGATCAACGTGTGAACACCCCCCGAAGAACAGCGCCCCGAGAGCGATAGGGGCGCGGGGAACTGCGCAATCAGCCACAACGGCGCCGCAGACGAACAACGGCACGCCAGGCGCCCGATAGGGGCGCGGGGAACTGCGCGACCAGCCACGACGGCGCCGCAGACGAAGGCCGACGCGTCAGGACCCCGGTAGGGGCGCGGGGAACTGCGCGATCTTGCGCGTCAGAGCCCCGCAGGGACCGGCGCCGCAGACGAACAACGAGCTCACGGCCCACCGAGCCGCCTACTCCCGGCGAGAGCCGCCCGTACCAGCATTTGCGCGCGCGGATCCGCCGTCACGCTCTGCCGGAAGCCGTTCGTCACATAGCCGAAGGCGAGGCCCGACTCCGGGTCGGCGAAGCCGAGGGCGCCGCCGCGGCCGGGGTGTCCGAAGGAGGCGGGGGACAGCAGCGGCGAGGCCGGGCCGTGCAGCATGTGGCCGAGACCGAACCGGGTGCCCACGACCAGCACACGGTCGGGTCCGGCGGACCGCTCGCCGCGGGCCAGCTCCATGGTGCGCGGGGTGAACAGCCGCCGACCGCCGTCCACCTCACCGATCAGCGCCGCGTAGAACCGGGCCAGGCCGTCCGCGGTGGCGATGCCGTTGGAGGCGGGCAGGGCGGCGGCGCGGTAGGCGGGGTCGTTCTCGTCGGGCGGCGGGGTGATCGCGGCGAAGGCGCGGCGGGTCAGGGAGCCGGGGTCGGCGTATGCCTCGGCGATGGACCGCCTGGGGCGGGTCCGCGGTCCGTCGGCCGCCTCCGGGGCCTGGACCGGTCCGACGCGGCCCACGTGCGCGGCCTGAGCGTCCGGCAGTCCGAGCCACAGGTCCGCGCCGGCCGGCCCGGCGATCTCCTCGGCCAGCAACGCGCCGATCGGACGGCCTGTGACCCGCCGGGCCAGCTCGCCGGTGAGCCAGCTGTATGTCTGCGCGTGGTAGCCGTGGTCCGTGCCCGGTTCCCACACCGGGGCCTGGGCGGCGACGGCCGCCGCGCCCAGTTCGGGATCGGCTGCCTGCCCGGGGGTGAGCGGGCGGTCCAGTACCGGGACGCCGGCGCGATGCGCGAGCAGGTGCCACACCAGCGTGCGCTCCTTGCCCGCGGCCTTGAACTCCGGCCAGTACGCGCCCACCGGCGCGTCCAGGTCCAGTTCCCCGCGCTGATGGAGGAGGAGCAGGACGGCCGCGGCCACGCCCTTGGTCGCGGAGCGCACGATCTGCGCGGTGCCGCGTTGCCAGGGCGCCTGCCCGTCCACGTCCTTGGTGCCGCCCCACAGGTCGACGACCCGGTGCCCGTCCCGGTACACGGCCACCGCCGCGCCCCGCTCGCCCAACTGCTCGAAGTTGCGCAGGAACGCCTCCCTGACCGGCTCGAAGCCCTCGGCCACTGTGCCGTTCACATCCACGCCCGCACGTCCCTTCGGCTCACCTTCGGCGGTGGGTGCAACACCCGCGGTCAGCCTGCGATTCCTTGGTTTCGTGGGCCGAGAGGGATCGTTACGCCGATGTTGCCGTGCGACGTCGCGGCGGTGCCCGGGGCGGGGCGCGGGGGCCTCCGGCCGTCGTGACCGTCCGGCCGTTGCCACTGTCCGGCCGTCGTCACCGTCCCGCCGTCGTCACCGACTTCGGGTCGAAGCCGAAGGGCAGTTCCAGGCGGTGGGCCCGCATCAGCGCGTCGTCGGAGAGGAGGTCGCCGGTCGGACCGTCCGCCGTGATCACGCCGTCGCTCAGGATCAGCGAGCGCGCACACAGCTCCAGCGCGTACGGCAGGTCGTGCGTGACCATCAGGACGGTGACGTCCAGCGCGCGCAGGATGTCGGCGAGTTCCCGGCGGGAGGCCGGGTCGAGGTTGGAGGAGGGCTCGTCGAGCACCAGGATCTCCGGCTCCATCGCCAGCACCGTCGCGACGGCGACCCGGCGCCGCTGGCCGAACGAGAGATGGTGCGGCGGCCGGTCGGCGAAGTCCTGCATGCCCACCCGCTCCAGGGCCGTGCGCACCCGCTCCTGGAGCGCGGCGCCCTTCAGCCCGGCCGCCGCCGGGCCGAACGCCACGTCCTCCCGCACGGTCGGCATGAACAACTGGTCGTCCGGGTCCTGGAAGACGATGCCGACCTTCTGCCGGATCTCGGCCAGGTGCTTTCTGCCGACCGGCAGCCCGGCCACGGTCACCGTTCCGGTTCCGCCGCTCAGGATGCCGTTGAGGTGCAGGACGAGGGTGGTCTTGCCGGCGCCGTTCGGGCCGAGCAGCGCGACCCGCTCGCCGCGGCCGATGGCGAAGTCCACGCCGAACAGGGCCTGTTGGCCGTCGGGGTAGGCGAAGGCGAGGCCGGAGACCTCCAGGGACGCGGGGATCGAGTCAGTGGTCACAGGGTCCATCCCAGCAGACAGACGACAAGGGCGACGAGGGGGAGGGCCAGGGCGTACGACCACTGGGCCCGGGACGCGGTCACCTCGTCGATGACGGGCATCGAGCCTGCGTACCCCCGGCTCACCATGGCCAGGTGGACGCGCTCGCCGCGCTCGTAGGAGCGGATGAAGAGCGCCCCGGCGGACTTGGCGAGCACGCCCCAGTGGCGCACGCCCCGCGCCTCGAAGCCGCGCGACTCGCGGGCGATCCGCATGCGGCGCATCTCGTCGGTGATGACATCGCCGTAGCGGATCATGAACGAGGCGATCTGGACCAGCAGCGGCGGCAGCTTCAGCCGCTGGAGCCCGAGCAGCAGCGCGCGCAGTTCGGTGGTGGCGGCCAGCAGCATCGAGGCGGCGACGCCCAGCGTGCCCTTGGCGAGCACGTTCCAGGCGCCCCACAGGCCGGGCACGCTCAGTGACAGACCGAGGACGTGCACCCGCTCGCCCTCCGCCACGAACGGCATGAGCACCGCGAACGCGACGAACGGCACCTCGATCAGCAGACGCTTGAGCAGGAAACCGGCCGGGACCCGGGCGCGGTACGCCACCGCCGCGAGCAGCACGGCGTACAGCGCGAACGTCCAGACGGCCTCCCGCGGTGTCGAGACCACGACCACCACGAAGGCGAAGACGGCGGCGAGCTTGGTGTGCGGCGGCAGCGCGTGCACGGGCGAGTGCCCGTGCCGGTACAGCCGATGCGAGTGTCCGGCCCCCATGTCAGACGTCCGTGCCCGCGGGGGAGACGTCCTGGGTGCGGCGCCTGCGCACCGCCCAGAACACCGCGCTGCCCGCGACGACCGTGGCGCCGACGCCGATCACGCCCGCGAGACCGCCGGAGAGCCGGGCGTCGGAGACGTCCTTGACGCCGTAGTCGGCGAGCGGCGAGTCGCTCGCCGTGTGCTGCTCGGCCTTCTTGTCGATGCCGTGGTCGTGGGCGATCTTCTCCAGGCCGTCGGGGTCGGCGGAGGCGTAGAAGCTGACGAACCCGGCGAGCACGAGGGAGGTGGCCAGGCCGGTGATCCACAGGGTGCGGCGCGAGGTTCGGGCGGCGGCCGGAGCCGGGGCGGCCGGAGCGTCGACCAGTTCGCCGTTCACCCGCAGCTTCAGCTGCTGCCGCAGGCCCCGGGCGCCGTACACGAGGTCCGGCCGTACGGCGATCACGGCGCCGACCGTGAGCGCGGTGATCATGGCCTCGCCGATGCCGATCAGCACATGGACGCCGATCATCGCGGTGGCGACCTTGCCGATGGCCACGTCGGTGGTGCCGCCGACCGCGTAGATCAGGGTGAAGGCGAGGGCGGCGGCCGGCACCGACAGCAGCGCGGCGAAGAAGGAGGCGACCGTGACCGAGCGACGCCCGCGGGGCAGCACCGCGAGCAGGCCGCGGAAGACGGCGTACGCCACCACGGTCGTCACGATCGCCATGTCGGTGATGTTCACGCCGAGCGCGGTCAGCCCGCCGTCGGCGAACAGGATGCCCTGCATGAGCAGGACGACGGAGACGCAGAGCACTCCTGTGCAGGGGCCGACGAGTATCGCGGCGAGGGCGCCGCCGAGCAGATGGCCGCTGGTTCCGGCGGCGACCGGGAAGTTCAGCATCTGCACCGCGAAGATGAACGCCGCCACGAGACCGGCCAGCGGCGCGGTCCGCTCTCCCCCGAGCCCCTGGCTCTGCTCGGGCAGGGAGGTACCCCCGAGTTCGCGACGCGCGCCGCGCAGGCTCACGGCGATGGCGCAGGCGGCGACCACTCCGGTGACGGCGGAGGTGGGGGCGTCGATGAATCCGTCAGGTACATGCACGCGCCGATTCTAGAGGCTTGTTGCGAACGGCTTGCAAGAGCGAGGTTGTCGTTCGTTGCATACATGGCATCGCACACATGAGATCGACTCGCCCCCAATGAGCACATTCTGGAAAATATGCGACATTGGGAGGGGGAGGGATGCGGGCGGGCAGTCAGATTCCATATCGGTAACGCAGTGTTAGGGGCTCTCCGATGTCCGTGGTCGAACAGTACGCACGAGCCCATGTCGTCACTGACGAGGACAACCGCGAGGATGCCCCCGCTGTCCCCGTCATCCTGCGTTACGACCCCGAGGCGGATCCGCGGTCGGTGCGTGTCGGACTGCCCGAACCACTGCCCGGACCGCACGAGTGGACCTTCTCACGCGCACTGCTGGAACAGGGACTGCGGGCGCCCGCCGAGAGCGGAGACATCCGGGTGTGGCCCTGCGGCCGCGTTCAGGCCGTGGTGGAGTTCCACTCGGCGCACGGGGTCTCCGTGGTGCAGTTCGAGTCGAAGACCCTGCTGCGGTTCCTCCGACGCACCTACATGGCCACCAAACCCGTGCCGCGCTGAGCACCTGGCCCCGGTGCCGCACTGACCCCCGGTGCCGCACTGAGCACCGAGCCCCGATGGCGTACTGAGTACCGATCCCCGGCCCCCGCTCCGGCGCCGCCCCGGTCCTCGCCCCGGCGCCGCCTCAGCCGCCCGCCCTCAGCCGCCCGCCTTCAGCAGCGCCGCCACGATCGGGCCCGCCGTGTCGCCGCCGTGGCCGCCCGCCTGGACGACGCCCGCGCCCGCCAGGTCCCCCCGGTACGCCGTGAACCAGCCGTTGGGCTTCTTCTGCCCGTCGACCTCCGCCGAACCCGTCTTGGCACCGTAGTCGGGGCCGAGACCGGACATCGCCTGCGCCGCCGTGCCGTACGCGGCGGTGTACCGCATCAGCTCGCGCAACTGGGCGAGGGTGCCCGCGGACAACGTGCGGGACGCGGTGGCCGGCTTGCGGCCGTCGACCGACGGGGAGACCAGATACGGCTGGTGGAAGACGCCCGCCCGCACCGTCGCGGCGACGGACGCCATGTTGAGCGGGTTCATGCGCACCCCGCCCTGGCCGATCAGCGAGGCCGCCTTCTGCGCCGCCGACTGCACCGGCACCGAACCGTCGAAGGTCGGCACGCCGATCGCCCAGTCGTTCCGGGACAGACCGAAGACCTGCTGGGCCTGCTTCGTCAGATCGTCGTTCGTCAGCTTGCCCGCCTGGCTGATGAAGGCCGTGTTGCAGGAGCGCGCGAAGCTGGCCTTGAACGTGCCGCCCTTGATCTCGAAGTCGTCGTCGTTGTGGAACTTCCAGCCGCCGTACGTGAACGTCTTGGGGCAGGGGTGGGACTTGTCCGCGGCGGCCAGGTCCTTCTCGATGAGCAGCGACGACGTGATGACCTTCATCGTGGAGCCGGGGGCCAGCGAGCCCTGGAGGGCCGTGTTGAAGCCGCGGTTGGTGTTGGCCACCGCGAGGATCTCACCGGTCGAGGGCCGCAGCACCACGACCGAGGCCCGCTCCGACTTGGCGACCTGCTGCTCGGCCGCGGCTTGCAGGCCGGGGCTCAGCGTCGTCTTCACCGTGCCCGGCGTGCCCTTGCTCAGCTCCAGCAGCGTCTTGTCGGACAGCTTCGCCTTCTTCGACTCCTTGCCGCGGACCACGCGCAGTTCGACACCCGCCCGGCCGCCCGCCAACTTGCCGTACTTCTCACGCAGTCCGTCCAGCACCGTGCCCAGCGACGGGTACTCGGCCGTGGTCAGCTTCCCGCCGTCACGGTCCAGCGCCGTCACCGGCGGCGTGCCGGACTCGCCGGTGACCAGTTCGTCGCCGTCCTTCAGATCCGGGTGCAGCACGGCGGCGTGCCAGCCCACCACCGGCTTGCCGTCGGAGGTGCCGCGCACCACGGTGAGTGCGCTGTCGTACGCCAGCGGCTTGCGGACGCCCTTGTAGGACACCGTGGCCCGCACGGAGAACGGGACCTCGGCGCCGGTGCCGGTACCGGCGGTGACCTTGACGTCCTTGAGGTGGGCGTCCTTGGTGTAGTCGGTGAGCAGCGTGGCGGCGGCACCCGCGTCGTCCGTGGCGGCCGCGGCCCGCGCGACATCGCCCTGCTGCCAGGCCGTCAGGAAGCGGGTGGCGGCGGTCCGCACCTCGGCCTTGGTCAGCGGGCCGGTCCGCACCGCCTTGTGGTCCGCCGCCGACGTCGACCGCGTCCGGTCCTCGGCCGCCGCGCCGCCGTCGTAGAGCGTGTAGACGGCGACCCCGGCGCCGATGGCGACGACGGCGCACATCCCGCCGAGCACGGCGGGTCTGGTCTTCGGTCGCTCGGCGACGCGCCTTCTCTTGCCCACTGCCTCAGTTCCTCCGCGAAATCCCCAGGGCCCCCGTCACCCTCGCCGCCCCATGCTCCTCAACGACGGCTACCAGCCTAAAGTCCCGTCCGGTACGGATGACTTCAGCCGCCTGTCCGTAGCACAGCTGCGACAATCGGCCCGGCCGCGTCGGTGCCGTGGCCGGCGTCCTGGGCCATCGCCGCCGCCGCGATGTCGTTCCGGTACCCGATGAACCAGCTGTTGGACCTGGTCTGTCCGTCGACCTCCGCGGAGCCGGTCTTCGCGCCGATGTCGCCGCCCAGACCTGCCATCACCCCGGCCGCGGTGCCGCTGGTCGCGGTGCGGTTCATCATCGCGCGCAGCTGCTGGACCGTGCCCGCGGGCAGCCCCCGCGCGCGGGCCGGTTCGCGGCCGTCGAGGCCGAGCGGCACGACGACCGGCTGACGGAACGTGCCCGTCATCGCGGTCGCCGTCACCGACGCCATGTTCAGCGGGCTCATCTGGACCTGGCCCTGCCCGATGAGGGCGGCCGCCATGTCCGGGCCGCCGGTGGCCGGCACCGAGCCGTCGAAGGACGGGATACCGGTCTGCCAGTCGTCCCCGCCGAGGCCGAAACGGTCCTCGGCCTCCCGGGTGAGCGAGTCGGTCCGCAGATCGTCGGTGTACTTGATGAACGCCGTGTTGCAGGAGCGGGCGAAGCTCTCCGACAGCGTCGCCTTCTGGTTAGGGGCCAGGCTGTCCAGGTTGCGGAAGGTCTGGCCCTCCCACAGCGCGTCCGGGGTGCAGGGCGCGGGCCCGTCGGCGGTGGTGATCCCGCTGTCGATGAGCGTGGCCGCGCTGATGATCTTCATGGTGGAGCCGGGCGCCAGCTTGCCGAGGAAGGCCGCGTTGAAGCCGTCCTCACGGTGGTTGGCGACCGCCAGCACCTCGCCGGTGCTCGGCCGCACCGCCACCACCGACGACTCCGGGTAGCGGCGCACCGCCGTCTCGGCCGCGGCCTGCGCGCTCGCGCTCAGCGTGGTCCGCAGTCGGCCCGGCCTGCCCTCGGCGAGGGTGAGCAGCGGGGTGTCGGCGGCGCCGTCGGCCTCGTGCCGGATCGCCAGTTCCACTCCGGGTCTGCCGCCCGCCTTCGCACCGTACTTGTCGCGCAGCTCGTCCAGGAGGGGGCCAAGGGACGGGTAGGCGTCCTTCGTCAGCACCTTTCCGTCGCGGTCCACCGCCTCGACCGGCGGGCTCGCGGACTCACCGGTCACCAGTGTGTCGCCGGGCCGCAGCTCGGGGTGGACGACGGACGGCCGCCAGTCGATGAGCGCGCGGTGCGTGGTCCGGCCGCGCACGATCGTCAACTCGCTCTTGTAGGCGAGCTGTTCGGATTTCCCGTCGTAGGACGCCGTCGCTCTGACGGTGAAGGGCACGGTGGCGCCGGTCGCCGTGCCGGGCGTGATCCGCACCCGGGTGAGGTGCGCGTCCTGCGTGTACGCCGTCAGCAGCGGCTGGGCACCGGCCGCGTTGTCCGTGTACGAGGCCGCCGCCACCGCCTCGCCCTTCTCCCACGCGGCGAAGAACTTCCGCGTGGTCTCCCGCACCTCGGCGGCGGTGGGCGGCCCGGTCCGCACGGCCGCGGGAGTGCCGCCCGTCCCCCCACCGTCCTTCACGGCGGACACGATGTTGTACGTCCCGTACCCGGCCCCACCCACCAGCACGGCGAACGCACCGCCCACGACGGCGGCCTTGACCCCCCTGCGCATACTGCCGCTCCCCTCCCCTGCCCCCCTGACAGTCCCCCGAACTGTAGGCGGCACCGCGGTGCGGAGGTGAGGACCGTTGCCGGATGGTGTCCGAACGGAGACCGGTCACGACGTGCGCCGTCGTGCGCCCGCCCGGCGGGACCACGGCTACCTAGACCCAGGTCCGGATCACGGCCGGACCACGGCTAGACCCAGGTGTCCAGCCACATCCGCGCCCGCCAGGAGTCGATCGGGATCGCGGTGCCGGTGTACAGGGGCCAGAAATAGATGAAGTTCCAGGCGATCAGGAGGACCAGGACGCCCGCGCCCGAGGCGCCGATCACCCGGCGGGTGTCGGTGGAGCCGGGCGGGCCGACGATCGCGCCGATCAGCATCGCCACCGCCAGGCACAGGAACGGCACGAACACGATGGCGTAGAAGAAGAAGATCGTGCGCTCCTGGTACATGAACCAGGGCAGATAGCCGGCGGCGACGCCGCAGGCGATGGCGCCCGCGCGCCAGTCGCGGCGGAACAGCCAGCGCCACAGCACGTACAGGAGGGCGCAGCAGGCCGCCCACCACAGCAGCGGCGTGCCGAGCGCCAGGACCTCGCGGGCGCACTTCTGGCCCGCGTCGGCCGGGCAGCCCTCCGCGCCGGGGGAGGGGGACTCGTAGAAGTACGAGACCGGACGGCCCAGCACTATCCAGCTCCAGGGGTTGGACTGGTAGGTGTGCGGGGACGACAGGCCGAGGTGGAACTCGTACACCTCGTGCTCGTAGTGCCACAGACTGCGCAGCCAGTCCGGCAGAAAGGTCCAGTGGCCGCCCTTTCCGGCGGTCGCCGCCCAGTCGCGGAAGTAGCCGCCCGAGCCGTCGGTGGGGGAGAGGATCCAGCCGATCCAGGAGACCAGATACACGGCGATCGCCGTCGGGACCGTGGCCAGGAACGTGATGCCCGTGTCGTACTTGAGCACCGCCAGATACGGGTGCCGCGCCCCGGCCACCTTGCGGGCGCCGACGTCCCACAACACCGCCAGGACACAGAACGCGGCGAGGATGTACAGGCCGTTCCACTTGGTGCCGAAGGCCAGTCCGAGCATCAGACCGGCCGCCCAGCGCCACGGGCGCCAGCCGAGGCGGAGCGTGTCGGCGGTGTGCGCGTCCGGGCGGACCCGGCCGTCGGCGTCGGCGGGCAGCGCGGCGGCGAGCCGCGCCCGCGACCGGTCCCGGTCGACGACCAGACAGCCGAAGGCCGCGAGGACGAAGAACATCAGCACACCGTCGAGCAGGGAGGTGCGGCTCATCACGAAGTGCAGGCCGTCCACCGCCATCAGCGCGCCCGCCAGACAGCCGAGGAAGGTCGAGCGGAAGATCCGGCGGCCGATGCGGCACAGCAGCAGCACGCTGAGCGTGCCCAGCAGCGCCGTCATGAACCGCCAGCCGAACGGGTCGAACCCGAAGATCAGCTCGCCAAGGCCGATGACGTACTTGCCCACCGGCGGGTGCACCACGTACGCCGCGTCCGTGGGGATCGTCAGATGCCCGCCCGACTGCAGGACCAGGTCGTTGGCGTTCTTGTCCCAGTTGACCTCGAAGCCGCGGTGGACGAGCGCCCAGGCGTCCTTCGCGTAGTACGTCTCGTCGAATATCACCGCCTTCGGGCTGCCCAGGTTCCAGAACCGCATCGCGCCCGCCATCAGCGTCACCAGCAGCGGGCCGACCCAGCCCGACCAGCGGGTGATCCGCTCGGCCAGGACCGGCGGCACCCCAAGGGCGAGCCAGAGGCGCGGGCTGGGCTCGGCGTACGGCGGCACCAGGCGGTCGCGGACGTCGACGGGGCCGCCGCCGGCCGCGGCCGGGCCCGCCGGATAGCCGAAGCGGCGCAGCCGCTGCAGCCACGACGGCCGCTGGTCGTGCGGGGCCTGGCCCTGCCGGGTGTCCATGGAGGACGCGGTACTGGTCACCGCGCCATCGTAGGGAACCCTTCTGTGTGAGTCCCGCGCATGGGCACTACAGGTCCGGATGCGCCCCCATCCGTCCGCCCCTGGGAGGATGGGGGCGTGACTGGAACCCTTGTCTTGGCGGGCACCCCCATCGGCGACGTCGCGGACGCGCCGCCGCGGCTCGCGGCGGAACTGGCGAGCGCGGACGTCGTGGCCGCCGAGGACACCCGGCGGCTGCGCCGACTGACGCAGGCGCTGGGCGTCACCCCCAAGGGGCGCGTGGTCTCCTACTTCGAGGGCAACGAGGCGGCCCGGACGCCCGACCTGGTGGCGGAGCTGCTGGGCGGCGCGCGGGTGCTGCTGGTGACGGACGCCGGGATGCCCTCGGTCTCCGACCCCGGGTACCGGCTGGTCGCCGCGTCCGTCGAGCGGGACATCCGGGTCACCGCGGTCCCCGGGCCGTCCGCCGTGCTCACCGCCCTCGCGCTGTCCGGGCTGCCCGTCGACCGGTTCTGCTTCGAGGGTTTCCTGCCGCGCAAGGCGGGCGAACGGCTGTCCCGGCTGCGGGAGGTCGCCGGGGAGCGGCGCACGCTGGTGTACTTCGAGGCACCGCACCGCCTGGACGACACGCTCGCCGCGATGGCCGAGGTGTTCGGCGGGCAGCGGCGGGCCGCCGTCTGCCGGGAGCTGACCAAGACCTACGAGGAAGTGCGCCGCGGCCCCCTCGCCGAGCTGGCCGAGTGGGCGGCGCAGGGGATACGGGGTGAGATCACCGTCGTCGTCCAGGGCGCCCCGGAGCCCGGTCCAGGCGACCTCGACGCCGATGAACTCGTGCGCCGGGTCCGGGTCCGCGAGGAGGCGGGGGAGCGGCGCAAGGAGGCGATCGCGGCGGTGGCGGTCGAGGCGGGCGTGCCCAAGCGGGAGGTGTTCGACGCCGTTGTCAGCGCGAAGCGCTCCGCTGGGTGAGGCGGGGTTTTACGGGGGCGTCGTTGGGGGTTTGGGGGGGCGTTGCGGGGTGCGGGTTGTCGGGGGTTGATTGCGCAGTTCCCCGCGCCCCTATGGGGGTGGTTGTGCGGCTGGTTGTGTTGGGTTGGGCGGGGTTGTGTGGGGTGGTGTTGCGGGTTGTGGGGGGCTGGTCGCGCAGTTCCCCGCGCCCCTATGGGGTGGCTGGTTGGGGCGTTTGCCCGCGTCCGTATGGGGTGGCTGGTCGGGTCGGTGTCTGTGCTTCTTCGGGGGGTGTCCCATGCGGGGGCAAAGTGTGCTTGGCCTTGGCAAAGGCCGGGCCTGCTCGTCGGGGGTGGTACGGCAAGGAACCGCCAAATCGCCTCCAACACTCGACAGGGCTGGTGCATTCGACTCGGTGGAGGCGTCCACTGGTCGAAGGGGCGCACCCGCCCCTCGTCCCCGAGGGGATTCCGGGTGGAATCCCGAGTGCCGGGGACGCTTGTCCGGCGGACAAGAGGAGCAGCTGGCATGAGTGAGATCGCAGGGCAGACCGGCCTCCGCGGTGCGGCGACAGCCGTCGTTCACGAGTCGTATTCCTTCGCCTGCATGCGCTGCGGGCACGGCTGGGAGCAGTCGTACGAGATAGAGCACCACACGGACGCCGACGGTGCCGAGTTCGTCATATACGTGGCGAACGAACGGGTCGTCCCGTCGCCGCTGAGCCGGCCCGTCTGCCAGAACTGCGACGGCCGCGTGGTGCGGATCATGCGGGCCGGGCAGGTCTCTTCGGTGCTCGGCGCGGCGCACGGGCACCAGCACCGCACGCCCCCGGCCGGACCGGTCGAGGTCCCCGAGGTGCCGGCGGCGCGGACGGCCGAGCGGGAGGCGGAGCACCACCCCGAGTCTCCGGAGTACCCAGAGTCCCCGGAGCACCCGCACCGTCACTGGCATCTGTCCGATCTCCTCCATCCGTTCCAGCGCAAGGCGAGCTGACCTGCGTAGGCCGGGCTGACCTGGGCAGGGCGGGCCGCACTGCTCGCCGACCGGTGTGGCATGCCCCTTTCGTAGGATCGGGGCATGCCTTCGAACGCCGACAAGAACGCGGCCCCGCCGCTCCCGGAACCCCTCCGGGTGCCGGTCGCCGATTCCCACACCCATCTCGACATGCAGTCCGGCACGGTCGACGAGGGCCTCGCCAAGGCCGCGTCGGTGGGGGTGACGACGGTCGTCCAGGTCGGCTGCGACATCAAGGGTTCCCAGTGGGCCGCGGAGACCGCCGCGGCGTACGACGGCGTGCACGCGACCGTCGCCCTGCACCCCAACGAGGCCCCGCGCATCGTGCACGGCGACCCCGAGGGAGGCCGGTCCCGGCAGGGCGCCCGCGAGGCGGGCGGCGACGCGGCCCTGGACGAGGCGCTCGCCGAGATCGACCGGCTGGCCGGGCTGCCGCAGGTGAAGGGCGTCGGCGAGACGGGACTCGACTACTTCCGCACCGGCCCCGGGGGCAAGGCGGCCCAGGAGAGGTCCTTCCGCGCCCATATCGAGATCGCCAAGCGGCACGGCAAGGCCCTGGTCATCCACGACCGGGACGCGCACGCCGACGTGCTGCGCGTCCTCAAGGAGGAGGGCGCCCCCGAGCGCACCGTCTTCCACTGCTATTCGGGCGACGCGGCGATGGCCGAAGTGTGCGCCCGCGAGGGCTACTTCATGTCCTTCGCCGGGAACGTCACCTTCAAGAACGCCCAGCACCTGCGCGACGCCCTCGCCGTCGCCCCGCTGGAACTGGTCCTGGTGGAGACGGACGCGCCGTTCCTGACTCCGGCACCGTACCGCGGACGGCCCAACGCGCCCTACCTGGTTCCGGTGACGGTGCGTGCGATGGCCGCCGTGCGCGGCATCGACGAGGACGTGCTGGCGACGGCCCTCGGCGCGAACACGGCCCGCGCCTTCGCCTACTGATCGCCGGATGACTTCTCCCAACTGTCGGTAGTTGTGCCGTTTTGGAGAGTGACGGGTGCTCCGCTAGGTTCTGGGGGCCTTTTGGACCCCTTCTGGACCCCTTCTGGCCCTCTGGAGCGTGTCGGTGTGAGCAATCCGCAGTACGAGACGTATGGGACTCATGGGACGTACTGGGCTCATGGGATGTACGGACCGTATCGGCCGTACGAGACGTATGGGCCGTACGGGATGTACGTTCCGAACCCCCAGGGACCCGTCCCGGCGGCGGGGTACGGCACCTGGGAGGTGCCCGTCGCAGGCGGGGTGTACCGCGACAGCTACCGCGACACCTATCGCGGCGCCACCTACCGCGACACCTACCGGCCCGCCTACGAACAGCCCTTGCTGCCGCGGCAGGTGCCGAGTGGGACTGAGCCGACCCTGCGCGGGCCCGTCCTGCGCGAGCCCTGGACGCGCCCCCGGTCGGACCGGCGCGCCGCGCACCGGCGCCGGGAGCGCTACGCCCGGCGCTCGGATTCCACGATGCGCCGACTGGTGCCGCAGGCGCTGGTCGTCGCCTTCCTGGCCGGCGGCACCTCCGCGTTCGTCGCCAAGGACAAGGCGATCGAGCTGAGCGTCGACGGGAAGTCGCGCAGCCTGCACACCTTCGCGGACGACGTGACCGAACTGCTCGCCGAGGAGGGCGTGCCGGTGGGGGAGCACGACGTGATCACGCCCGCCCGCGGCTCGGCGCTCAGCAGCGGCGACGAGATCGCGGTGCGCTACGGGCGTCCCCTGCGGCTCACGATCGACGGTCAGCGGCGCCAGGTGTGGACGACGGCGCGCACCGTGGAGGGCGCGCTCAGACAGCTCGGGGTGCGCGCGGAGGGCGCGTATCTATCGGTCTCGCGCGCCCAGCCCATCGGGCGCGCCGGTCTCGCCCTCGACGTGCGCACCGAACGCGCGGTGACGGTCATCGCGGACGGCCGTGCCCGCACCGTCCGCACCAACGCGGCGACCGTCCGCGAGGCGGTCGAGCAGGCCGGGATCACCCTGCGCGGTCAGGACACCACGTCCGTGCCGCCGGGCGGTTTCCCGCGGGACGGACAGACGGTGACCGTGCTGCGGGTGACCGGCGCCAAGGAGGTCCGCGAGGAGCCGATCCCGTACCAGGTGCGCCGGACCAATGACCCCGCGCTGTTCCGGGGCATCGAGGTGGTCGACCGTGCCGGACAGCCGGGCGTGCTGCGCGTGACCTACCTCCTGCGGACCGTCAACGGGGTCCGGCAGAAGCCCCGTCGGGAGCGGGTCGAGGTTATCCGCGAGGCGCTCACCCAGCTGGTACGGGTGGGTATCAAGCAGCCGCCGCCCTCCGTCACGGGCGCCGAGGGACTGAACTGGCGCGCCCTCGCGGCCTGCGAGTCCGGCGGGCGGCCCGCCGCGGTGGACTCCTCGGGAACCTACGGCGGCCTCTATCAGTTCGACGCACGCACCTGGCACGGCCTGGGCGGCAAGGGGCATCCGCAGGACGCCCCGGCGGCGGAGCAGACGTACCGGGCGAAGAAGTTGTACGTGCGCCGGGGGACGAGCCCCTGGCCGCACTGCGGGTCACGGTTGTACGGGTGAGCGCCGCGGCCCCGCCGGACCGCTGCCCGCCGGACCGCTGCCCGCCGGACCGCTGCCCGCCGGACCGCTGCCCACCGGACTGCGAGGTTGCCCCGGCCGTGGGGCCGCCCGACCGAAGGGGCAGCCGGGCAGAGTGATCGGGCGGTCGAGTGGCTGAGTGGCTGGGCTGAGCCGGGCCGGGGGGCGGTGGGCCAGGGAGGGGTAAGCCAGGGAGGGCGGGCCCATCGGATGGTGGGCCGACCGGGCGGTGGGCCGAGGGGCCCGTCGCGGCCCCTTACCCTTGTGCCGTGAGCAGCCCCATCCCCGACGCCCTCCTCGGCCCCGCCGACATCCGTGAGCTGGCGGCAGCGCTGGGCGTACGCCCCACCAAGCAGCGCGGCCAGAACTTCGTGATCGACGCGAACACCGTCCGCCGTATCGTCCGCACCGCCGGGGTCCGCCCCGACGACGTGGTCGTCGAGGTCGGCCCGGGGCTCGGCTCCCTCACCCTGGCACTGCTGGAGGCCGCCGACCGGGTCACCGCCGTCGAGATCGACGATGTGCTGGCCGCCGCGCTGCCCGCCACGATCGCCGCGCGGATGCCGGAGCGCGCCGACCGTTTCGCGCTGGTGCACTCCGACGCGATGAACGTCGCCGTGCTGCCCGGCCCCGCCCCGACGGCGCTGGTCGCGAACCTGCCGTACAACGTGGCCGTGCCCGTGCTGCTGCATATGCTCGACACCTTCCCCGGCATCGAGCGGACGCTGGTGATGGTGCAGTCGGAGGTCGCGGACCGGCTCGCCGCCGCGCCCGGCTCGAAGGTGTACGGCGTCCCCTCCGTCAAGGCGAACTGGTACGCCGATGTGAAGCGGGCCGGGGCCATCGGGCGCAACGTCTTCTGGCCCGCGCCGAACGTGGACAGCGGCCTGGTCTCACTGGTGCGGCGGGCCGAGCCGGTCAAGACGACGGCGTCGAGGCGGGAGGTCTTCGCGGTCGTCGACGCGGCGTTCGCGCAGCGCCGCAAGACACTGCGGGCGGCGCTCGCCGGATGGGCCGGTTCCGCGGCCGCTGCCGAGGCGGCCCTCGTCGCCGCCGGGGTGTCGCCACAGGCACGCGGGGAGTCGCTGACGGTGGAGGAGTTCGCGCGGATCGCGGAGCACAAGGAGAGCAAGTGAGCGTCACGGTACGGGTCCCGGCCAAGGTCAACGTCCAGCTCGCCGTGGGCGCCGCCAGGCCCGACGGCTTCCACGACCTGGCCAATGTCTTCCTCGCGGTCGGCCTGTACGACGAGGTCACCGTGACCGCGGCGGACGAACTGCGGGTCACCTGCACGGGCCCGGACACCGGTCAGGTCCCGCTCGACCACACCAACCTCGCGGCGCGCGCCGCCCTCGCGCTCGCCGGGCGCCATGGCATCGAGCCCGCCGTGCACATCCACATCGCCAAGGACATCCCGGTGGCCGGCGGCATGGCGGGCGGCAGCGCGGACGGGGCGGGCGCGCTGCTGGCCTGCGACACGCTTTGGGGGACGGACACCTCGCAGGCCGAACTCCTCGACATCTGCGCCGAGTTGGGCAGCGATGTGCCGTTCAGCCTGCTCGGCGGGGCGGCCCTCGGCACCGGACGCGGCGAGCAGTTGACGGCGCTCGACGTCGGCGGCGTCTTCCACTGGGTGTTCGCCATGGCCGACCGCGGGCTGTCCACCCCGGCCGTCTTCCGTGAGTTCGACCGACTGGCCGAGGGCCGTGCCATCCCCGAGCCGGTCGTCTCCCAGCCGCTGCTCGACGCTCTGGCCAAGGGCGACTCCGAGGCCCTGGCCGCCGCCGTCTCCAACGACCTCCAGCCCGCCGCCCTGTCCCTCTTCCCGGAACTGGCGGAGACGCTGGCGGTGGGGCGCGCGGCGGGCGCCCTCGCGGCGCTGGTCTCCGGTTCGGGCCCGACCACCGCCTTCCTGGTCCATGACCCCGAGTCCGCGGAGAAGGTGGCGCGGGCGTTGCGGATGTCGGGGACGTGCAGGACGGTGCGGACGGCATCGGCGCCCGCACCGGGGGCGACGGTGCTCTGAGGCGCGGGTGGCTCAGAGGTTGTCGATGGCGGTCAGGTCGATGTCGATGGGGTAGGGCACGTCGACTTTGAGGTGATCGTGGTGGATGCCGGTCAAGGCGTACGTGCGGGTTGTCTGGGCCAGCTCGTAGACCTGTACGACTGGGCGGCTGTCCGGACCCGCCATCTCGACCAGCCAAAAGTGGCCGATGCCCGCTGCGGCGTACTTGTGCGGCTTGGTGTAGCGGTCGCGTGACTCGGACTCCGGGGAAATGACCTCGACGGCCAGAAGGACGTCCCCACCCTTGAAGTGGGTCTGCGTCGGCCCTGTCTTGGCGCTCGCCTTGATGACGGAGATGTCCGGCTCGGGCCCGTTGCGTTCGTCCAGTACGACGGTCATCTCGCGAGCGACTTTGAGTTCAGGCGGCAGAGTACTGCGCAGACCACTCGCCAGCAGATCGATCGCTGTGAAGTGGAAGTAGCGCTGCGGACTCACGAAGATCAGGCTCCCGTCGATCAACTCGGTGTGCGGCGGGAGATCCGGCAGCGTGAACAGGTCGTCCACGGTGTAGCCGTTCTGCGGCGGCACCGGCCACTGCACGTGGTGTTCGACGGACTCGGCGGTCATGGTTCCTCCCATGGACGGGATCCTGCTGCCTGCCCTCCACGGTAGCCGCCGAATCCCGATCACGTCATCACAAAGAGTGACCAACCCCGCGCGCCCCGCCCGCACCCCCGCAGGCCCTACGCTTGAAGGCTGATCGATCCCCGCGCACAGGAGTGAAATGGCCGTCAACCTGGTCAATGTCGAGAACGTCAGCAAGGTGTACGGCACGCGTGCGCTGCTGGACGGCGTCTCGCTCGGGGTGTCCGAAGGGGACCGGATCGGGGTCGTCGGACGCAACGGCGACGGCAAGACCACCCTCATTCGGATGCTCGCCAAGCTGGAGGAGGCCGACACCGGGCGGGTCACGCACTGCGGCGGGCTGCGGCTCGGCGTGCTCACGCAGTACGACTCCCTCGACCCGGCGGCCACCGTGCGCCACGAGGTCATCGGGGACCTCGCCGACCACGAGTGGGCGGGCAACGTCAAGGTCAGGGACGTGCTGACCGGCCTGTTCGGCGGGCTCGACCTGCCGGGCTTCCCCGCGGGCCTTGACACCGTCATCGGCCCGCTGTCCGGCGGGGAGCGGCGCCGGATCGCGCTCGCCAAGCTGCTCATCGAGGAGCAGGACCTGCTCGTCCTCGACGAGCCCACCAACCACCTGGACGTCGAGGGCATCGCCTGGCTGGCCGGGCATCTGCGGGAGCGGCGTTCGGCGCTGGTCTGCGTGACCCACGACCGCTGGTTCCTGGACCAGGTGTGCACCCGCATGTGGGACGTGCAGCGCGGCGCGGTCCACGAGTACGAGGGCGGCTACTCCGACTATGTCTTCGCCCGCGCCGAGCGCGAGCGCATCGCCGCCACCGAGGAGGTCAAGCGGCAGAACCTGATCCGCAAGGAGCTGGCCTGGCTGCGGCGCGGCGCACCCGCCCGGACCTCCAAGCCCCGGTTCCGGGTCGAGGCCGCCAACGACCTGATCAAGGACGTGCCGCCGCCCCGGGACAGTAGCGAGCTGATGAGGTTCGCCTCCTCACGGCTCGGCAGGACCGTCTTCGACCTGGAGGACGTGAGCGTCCAGGCCGGCCCCAAGATGCTGCTCAAGCACGTCACCTGGCAGCTCGGCCCCGGCGACCGCATCGGTCTGGTCGGGGTCAACGGTGCCGGGAAGACCTCCCTGCTGCGGGCCATGGCGGACGCGGCGCGGACCGACGGCGAGGCCCAGCCCGCGGGCGGCCGGATCGCCGTCGGCAAGACGGTCAAGCTCGCCTACCTCTCCCAGGAGGTCGCCGAACTCGACCCCGCCTGGCGGGTCCTGGAGGCCGTACAGCAGGTGCGCGAGCGGGTCGACCTCGGCAAGGGGCGCGAGCTGACCGCCGGGCAGCTGTGCGAGACGTTCGGCTTCACCAAGGAGAAGCAGTGGACGCCGGTGGGCGACCTGTCGGGCGGTGAGCGGCGGCGGCTGCAACTGCTGCGGCTGCTCATGGACGAGCCCAACGTCCTCTTCCTGGACGAGCCCACCAACGACCTCGACATCGAGACCCTGACCCAGCTGGAGGACGTCCTCGACGGCTGGCCCGGCTCGATGATCGTCATCTCCCACGACCGGTTCTTCGTAGAGCGCACCACCGACCGGGTGTACGCCCTGCTCGGCGACGCGACGCTGCGGATGCTGCCGCGCGGCATCGACGAGTACCTGGAGCGGCGCCGGCGCATGGAGGAGGCCGTGGCCGCCTCGGCCGCCGCCGCGGCGCCCAAGCCGGCGACGGCCGAGCGGAGCGCCGCCGACCAGCGGGCCGCGAAGAAGGAACTCCAGCGGATCGAGCGTCAGTTGGACCGCGTCTCCGAGCAGGAGACCAAGCTGCACGCGCAGATCGCCGAGCACGCCACCGACTTCGCGAAGGTGGCCGAACTCGACGCCCGGCTGCGCGACTTGGCGGCCGAGCGGGAGGAACTGGAGCTGCGTTGGCTGGAACTCGCGGACGACGCCTAGCCACGACGCGGGCTTCCGGCGGCGCGCACGCGCGGTGCACGCGCCGGGCGCGGGGCACTCGCGGGTGCGGCGTGAAGGGGGCGTGAAGACGCGTAACGGCAGCATCACGGGCCGGTCCTCCCTTGGGAACGGCGGTGCATCCGGCTCGGTCCGCGTTCGGTTCCGGGTGATAGAAAGGGCCGTCTGAGAACCGTTTGAGAACGCCTTGGGTCCATCGCGAACCTCAAGGGGCGTGGCTAAAAATCAGTGAACGAGGGGGAAGAGCGCTGATGACTCAGCCGCCCGACCAGCCGCCGCAGGGCGGTTTCGGAGCACCGCAAGGCCAGCCGCCGCAGGGCGGGGGATTCGGGGCCCCGCAGACCCCGCCCGCGCAGGGAGGTTTCGGCGCCCCCCAGGGCACCCCGCCCCCGCCCAACCAGCCGCCCCAGGCGCCGCCCCCGCCGCAACAGCAGCCGGGTTACGGCCATCCGCAGCAGCCCGGCCCGTACGCCCAGCCGGGGCCCTATGCCCAGCCCGGCCCGTACGGACAGCCGCAGCAGCCGGGGCCGTACGGACAGCAGCCCGGCTACGGCTACCCGCAGCAGCAGCAGCCGCAGCAGCCGCAGTACCCGGGCGCGCCCGGCACCCCGCCGCCCGGCGGGTCGTCCCGGAAGAAGACCGCGCTGATCGTCGGCGGTGCGGTGGCGGCGCTGCTCGTCATCGGCGGGACCGTCGTGTACGCGGTCGGCGGTGACGACGGCGGGAAGAAGCCGGTCGCCGAAAAGTCCGACGACGCCAAGCCCTCGGCCTCCGGGTCCGCCTCCGGTGACCCGGTCGACCCCGGTGACGGCACCGGAGGCGGCCGCTCGGACCCGGAGAACCTCAACGAGGGCCGCCAGCCCGGCGAGTCCCGGGTGCTCTGGTACAAGACGGCGCCCGACGCGCCCGGTTCCGGCGCCGAGGCGCCCGGCATGTGGATCACCGGCAAGACGGCGGTGAAGGCCGCGTACAAGCAGGTCTTCGCCTACGACGTCGCCGACGGCAAGCCCTCCTGGGACCCGATCACCTTCCCGCAGAAGATCTGCGCGGTCACTCCGCAGAAGACGACCGACGACAAGGTCGTCGTGGCGTACATGAGCGGATCGAGCGACCGTGCCAAGTGCAACCAGCTCCAGGTGATCGACCTCGGCACCGGCGAGAAGGGCTGGACCGGCACGGTCGCCGACGGCGCGCTGTTCGACAGCACCATCACCATCGAACTGACCATCAGCGGCAAGACGCTGATGGTGGGCCGCTCGCAGTCCGGCACGGCGTACGACATGGACAGCGGCCGGAAGCTGTACGACAAGACCAAGTACGGCAACGCCTGCTTCCCGACCGCGTTCGCGGGCGGCACGGACCGGCTGATCTCCGTGGCCTCGTGCGACGCCACCGGCAGCAACGAGCACGACGAGATCCAGGAACTCGACCCGGCCACCGGCAAGGTCAAGTGGACCCAGCCGGTCAAGAAGGGCTGGAAGGTCGCACGCACCTACTCCGTCGATCCGCTCGTGGTCTACATGACCAACGAGGACAAGAAGGCGTGGAACATCTCCACCTTCACCGGCAGCGGCGGCTTCCGCTCGGAGGTCAAGGTCGACGAGAAGTTCGCCCCCAGCTGCGGCTGGGCGATCCTCGCGCGCGAACTCCAGGGCTGTACCGGTGTCGCCGCCGACGCCGACACGCTCTACCTGCCCACCGACGCCGCAAGTGGTGCCAACGAGATCGTCGCGATCAGCCTCGCCGACGGCACGGAGAAGTGGCGCGTCAAGTCTCCGGCGGACGAGTCGATGGCGCCGCTCAAGGTCGAGGGCGGACAACTCGTCGCGTACGTCGAGCCGTCGTACGACGCGGGCGGCCAGGTCGTGTCGATCCCGACCGCGGGCGCCGCCCACAAGCCGGTCAAGCTGCTGCAGAACCCGCAGTCCACCGCGAACATCGAGAACAGCTTCTTCGACGGTGCCGTCGACTGGGTCGACGGGCGGTTCTACATCTCCTCCACCCGGCTCAACGGCAACGACGACTCGAAGGAGAAGCTGATGCTCGCCTTCGGCAAGTGAGCCCGGTGCGGTCCGGCGCGCACAGCGGCGCCGGACCGCACCGCATTCCCGTCGCCGTCTCCTTCGCCGTCCCTTTCGTCGTTGCTTTCGCCGTCGCTGCCGCCACCGGCGCCCTTGCCGCCGTCGCCGTCGCCGTCTTCGAGACTTTCTCCGAGGTGCATCCGTCATGAGCCAGCCGCCGCCCCCGCCCAACCAGCCGCCCCAGCAGGGCGGTTTCGGCCCGCCCCAGAACCAGCCGCCCCAGAACCAGCCGCCGCAGCAGCCCGCGCCGGGCGGCTTCGGCGCGCCCCAGCCGCCCCAGGCACCGCAGCCCGCGCAGGGCCCCGGCTATCCGCAGCAGCCGCCGCAGGCCCCCCAGACTCCGCCGCCCCCGCCGCCCGGCTACGGCTACCCCCAGGCGCCGCAGCCCCCGCAGCCTCCGCAGGGCGCGCCCCAGACGCCCCCCGGCTACGGCTACCCCGGCCAGCAGTCGAACCCGTACGCCCAGCCGAACACACCGGCCCAGCCGAACACGTATGGCCAGCAGCCCGGTTACGGCTACCCGGGTCAGTCGGGCATGCCGCCGCAGCCGCAGCCCGGCCCGCCCGGCGGCCCGGCGAAGTCCAAGGCGCCGCTGATCATCATCGTGTCGGCGGTCGTCGCCATCGCGCTGATCATCGGTGGCGGTCTCGTGTACTCGAACACGAAGTCTTCCGGTGACGACTCCGCGAAGAAGGACACGGCCAGTTCCAGCGGCGGCACCGGCGGCAAGGGCTCCAAGGGCGACTCGGGCGGCGGCTCCACCGGCGGCAAGGAGCAGGTGCCCGCCGACACCGCGTCCAAGGTCCTCTTCCAGGTCCCGCTGCCCACGACCGACGACACGGTCGTCACCTCCGGCTCCTGGCTCACCGACAAGGTATACGCCAAGAGCGGGATCGCCGAGATCGTCGGCTACGACCCCGCCAAGGGCACCAAGCTGTGGACGATCAAGCTGCCCGGCCCGGTGTGCGAGGCCACCGACCACATCACCTCGGACAACAAGACCGCGGTCGTCTTCCAGCCGCGGATGCCGGAGAAGAACTCCTCCGAGGGATGCAGCCAGCTCGCCCTGATCGACCTCGACGCGGGGACCAAGCTCTGGACGAAGACGGTCAACTCCGGTGACCGACCGATCAACTTCGATAACGTCACGATCGCCCAGAACACGGTCGCGGTCGGCAGCACCAGCGGCGGCGGCGCCTTCGACCTCTCCGGTAAGGCGCTGTGGCAGCCGAAGCCGACCGACACCTGCTACGACGCCGGGTACGGCGGCGGCGAGAAGCTGGTCGCGGTCCGCAAGTGCGGCAGCTACGACAACCGTCAGCTGCACATCCAGACCATCGACCCGAAGTCCGGGAAGGTGATCTCCGAGTACAAGATGACCGCGGGCATCGAATATGCGGCGATCGTCTCGACCGATCCGCTGGTGGTGGCCGCCGACGTCGGCGACAGCGCCGGTGACGGCAGCGGCATCTCCGACTACTTCTCCATCGACAACAAGACCGGCAAGCTGCGCGCCAGGATCTCGGCGCCCGGCGAGGACTTCGCCGGCCGCTGCGACGGCATCTCCCGGATCGAGTACTGCAAGCAGATCGCGGTCGGCGGCGACAAGCTCTACGTGCCGACCGAGGAGCACGACGGCAGCGGGCAGTACAGCAAGACCAACGAGATCGTCGCGTTCGACCTGGCCACCGGCAAGCAGACCGGCCAGCGCGCGGACGCCGGCGACGGCTACACGATCTCCCCGCTGCGCATGGACGGCGCCAACCTGATCGCGTACAAGCGTCCGCCGTACGACAAGGGCGGCCAGATCGTCAGCATCGACGGCAGCTCCTTCAAGGAGACCACGCTGCTGGAGAACCCGGCCACCAAGGCGGTGCGCGACGCGGAGACCAGCCTGCTGCCGGACTACGCGGAGATCCGCTACGCGCAGGGCCGCCTGTACATGTCGGCGGTGTTCGCCCACAAGCCCAGCGAGTACAGCAAGGAGTATCTGGCGGTCGCGTTCGGCGCGGGCGGCTGATCGCCGACGCGCCCCGGCTCGACGACCCCGCCTCGGCCCGACGGCCCCGTCCCGGTTCTGGGGCGGGGCCGTCCGCTTCCCCTCCCACCACCTCGAATGCCGGGAAAGCAAGAGATTCCTCCGATCCGGGGCACTTCTCGTCAGTAGGGGCAGCGCGACGTCGAACAAGCGTGTAGCTTCCGGGGACATGAGGGACGAGGCGCCGGGGGGCCCTCTGTCCACGGGGACCGGTGGGCATCCATAGTGGGGGCTCCATGGGGGGGACTGGGGGGTTGCTCTATGGGAGTGCGGCTCATGGTGGTCGACGACCACCGATTGCTCGCCGAGGCGCTGGCCTCGGCACTGAAGCTGCGCGGGCACCGGGTGCTCGCCGCGGCGGCGCCGTCCGTGGGCGCGGCCGATCTGGTGATCAGCCGCGCGCCCGAGGTGTGCCTGCTGGGTACGGCGGCGCCGGGCGAGCCGGGGACCTTCGACCCGGTGGTGAAGATCAAGCGGGAGAGGCCGCAGGTCGCGGTCGTGGTCCTGGGCCCCGTGCCGTCGCCGCGCGGGATCGCCGCGGCCTTCGCGGCCGGCGCGTCCGGGTATGTGCGGCACGACGAGCGGATAGAGGGGGTCGAGCGGGCGATCATGAAGGCCCGGGCGGGGGAGGCGGCCGTCGCTCCGCAACTGCTCCAGGGCGCCTTCGGCGAGCTGCTCAATCCCGCCGCCCAGCCCGATGACGAGGGCCAGCGGCTGTTGGAGATGCTCACCCCGCGCGAGGTGGAGGTCCTGGTCCGGGTCGCGGACGGCGAGGACACCCGGCTGATCGCCGTCGGCATGGGCATCGCCCCGTCGACCGCCCGGACGCATGTCCAGCGGGTGCTGATGAAACTGGGCGTGGGCTCCCGGCTGGAGGCAGCGGCCCTGGCCGCCCGCACCGGCCTCCTGGACCGCGCGGCCCCCTACTCCGACAGCACCCCCCACCCACCTCCGGGCCCGGAGTCCTAGCGACACCGGCCCCGAAGTGGTCGGGGGCGTGTCACTCCGGAGGTGTGGTGTCCTGCGGGACCGGGGGGAGGGTGGGGCGGAGCTTCAGCCAGGCCAGGAAGAACAGGCCCAGGAGCAGCATCCCGAGGCCGGTCCACAGGTTGATGTTGACGCCCTGCGCCTTGTCGATGGCCGCCTGCGAGTCGGTGATGCCGACGACGGTGACGATGATGCCGTAGACGATGAACAGGCCGCCGATGATGCGGCGCAGGTCGAAGATGCGGGCGGCGGTCGCGGACCTCTGCTCCAGCTCGGTGACCTCCCGCTGGACGTCCTGCTCGGAGTATCCGGAGCGGTCGTAGTGCTCGGAGTGGTCGGACCACTCGGAGCGCTCGGAATGCCTGGAGCGCCTGGAGTGCTCGGAGTGGTCGGTCATGGTTCCTCAACTCGCCTTCGGACGGCCGTCAGAACGAGAACGGGACGTAGCAGACGGCGGCCAGCACCACCGCGCCCCAGCCCAGCAGGGCCGGCTTGCGGTACCAGGCGTCGTCGCCGGCGGCGGGGGGCTCGGCCGTCCCCGGGGACCTGGTGCCGTAGACCAGCCCCTGCAACTCCTCGGCCGGCTTCGGCTCGGTGAACAGTGACACGGCCACCATGACCACCGCACCGGCGACGAAGCCCGCGATCGCGGAGACGAAGTTGGCGCCCTGGTCGGAGGGGATGCCGATGACGTCCTTCTTGTACATCACAAAGTAGTTGACCATCGCGGTCACGGTCCCGGCGAGCAGGCCCCAGAAGCCGGATCGGGCGGACGCCCGCTGCCAGAACATGCCGACGACGAAGACCACGAACATCGGCACGTTGAAGAAGGAGAACAGCGTCTGGAGATAGCTCATGATGTTCGAGAACGAGGACGCCAGGAACGCCGTGCCGATCGAGGCGAGGACGCCGATCGCCGTGATCAGCCGGCCGAAGCGGACGTAGTACCCGTCCGCGCGGCCCCTGACCGCGTACTTCGCCCAGATGTCGTTGGTGAACACCGTGTTGAAGGACGACACATTGGCCGCCATACCGGCCATGAAGGCGGCCAGCAGACCCGTCACCGCGATGCCGAGCACGCCGTTGGGCAGCAGTTCCTGCATCAGATAGGGGATGGCGTCGTTGTACTGCAGCCCCGACGCCGAGGTGCCGATGTCCGGTACGAGCGCGGCGGCCACCAGGCCCGGGATCATCACCAGGAAGACGATGAAGATCTTCGGGTAGGCGGCGATCAGCGGGGTGCGCCGGGCGGCGGAGAGGTTCTTCGCGGACAGCGCCCGCTGCACCTCGGCGAAGTTGGTCGTCCAGTAGCCAAAGGACAGCACGAAGCCCAGACCGAGCACGATGGTCAGCCAGTTGGCGCCGAGCGGGTTGATGTGCCCGATGCCGGTGCCGCCCCACGCGGTGGTGAAGTCGTCCCCGTGGGCCGCGGTGAGCCGGTCGGTCAGCCCGCCCCAGCCGCCGGCCTTCTTCAGGCCGAGGAGGGTGATCGGGATGAGGGCCGCCAGGATCACGAAGAACTGGAGGACCTCGTTGTAGATCGCGGAGGAGAGGCCGCCGAGCGTGATGTACGCCAGCACGAAGAAGCCGGCGACCACGACGGCCACCCACTGCGGCCAGCCCAGCAGCGCCTCGACGACGATCGCGAGCGCGTAGAGGTTCACACCGGCGATCAGGATCGCGGCGAGCGCGAACAGGACCGAACTCAGCAGGTGCGCCCACCGGTCGAAGCGCAGCAGCAGGAACTCGGGGACCGAGCGGACCTTGCTGCCGTAGTAGAACGGCATCATCACCAGGCCGAGGAAGACCATGGCCGGGATGGCGCCGATCCAGTACCAGTGGACGGTGTAGGCGCCGTACTGGGCGCTGTTGGCCGCCATGCCGAGGATCTCGGTGGCGGCGAGATTGGCGGAGATGAAGGCGAGACCGGTGATCCAGGCGGGCAGCGAGCGTCCGGAGAGAAAGAAGTCGAGGCTGGTCCTGACCGAGCGCCGGGCGGCGAAACCGATGCCCAGGACGACGACGAAGTAGATCGCCAGGATCGTGTAGTCCAGCCAGTTGGTGGGGAGCCGTAGCCCCGCGGCCGGAGAGGTGGGGGTTGGTGAGGGGGGTGGTGTGGGGGTGGCCATGCGTACTCGCTTCGTCGCGTGCACTGGTCCGCAGCGGAACCTATGCCTCTGCTCTGTCGAGTTGTGCTCTGTTATGTTTGATTGTGTTGAGTGAGTGATGGGGTGCGGGCATAGAGGAGTCCGGTGTGAAGAAGACCTCGACCCGGCTGGCCGACGGTCGTGAACTGATCTACTACGACCTGCGGGACGACGCGGTGCGCGGCGCGCTGGACCGCCGGCCGCTCGAACGGACCGTGACGACCTCCGAGATCCGCCAAGACCTGCTGCTCGGCGACGCCGTCGCGGTCGCCTCGCACCGCCAGGGCCGCACCTACCACCCGCCGGCCGACGAGTGCCCGCTGTGCCCCACGCGGGGCGACCGGCTGAGCGAGATCCCCGACTCCTCGTACGACGTCGTCGTCTTCGAGAACCGCTTCCCGTCGCTGGCCGGTGACTCCGGCCGCTGCGAGGTCGTCTGCTTCACCGCGGACCATGACACCTCCTTCGCGGACCTGAGCGAGGACCAGGCCCGTCTCGTCCTGGACGCGTGGACGGACCGGACCTTGGAGCTGTCCCAGCTGCCCTCCGTGGAGCAGGTGTTCTGTTTCGAGAACCGCGGCGCGGAGATCGGCGTGACGCTCGGGCACCCGCACGGCCAGATCTACGCCTACCCCTTCACCACCCCGCGTACCGCGCCGATGCTGCGGTCACTGGCGGTCCACAAGGAGGCGACCGGCGGCGAGAACCTCTTCGACGCCGTCCTGGAGGGTGAACTCGCCGATCAGCGGGTCGTCCTGGAGGGTGAACACTGGGCGGCCTTCGTGCCGTACGCGGCGCACTGGCCGTACGAGGTCCACCTGTACCCGAAGCGCCGGGTCCCCGATCTGCTCGGCCTGGACGAGGCGGCCCGCACAGAGTTTCCCCAGGTTTATCTGGAACTCTTGAAGCGCTTCGACCGGATCTTCGGCGAGGGTGAGCCCCGGACGCCCTACATCGCGGCCTGGCACCAGGCCCCGTTCGGCACGCTGGACGAGTTCGACGGTGTGATGCGCGACGACTTCGCGCTCCACCTGGAGCTTTTCACCGTCCGCCGGACATCGGGCAAGCTGAAATTCCTCGCGGGCTCCGAGTCGGGCATGAGCGTGTTCATCAACGATGTGCCGCCGGAGCGCGCGGCCGAGCGACTGCGAGAGGTAGCGAGTTCATGAGCGGCAAGTATCTGGTCACCGGGGGCGCGGGCTACGTCGGCAGCGTGGTGGCCCAGCATCTGCTGGAGGCCGGTCATGAGGTCACCGTCCTCGACAACCTCTCCACCGGCTTCCGCGCGGGCGTCCCCGCCGGGGCCGCCTTCGTCGAGGGCGACATCCGCGACGCCGCCAAGTGGCTCGACGCCTCCTACGACGGCGTCCTGCACTTCGCCGCCTTCTCCCAGGTCGGCGAGTCGGTCGTGAAGCCCGAGAAGTACTGGGACAACAACGTCGGCGGCACCATGGCGCTGCTCGGTGCCATGCGCGAGGCGGGCGTGCGCAAGCTGGTCTTCTCCTCCACGGCCGCCACCTACGGCGAACCGGATGAGGTCCCGATCGTCGAGACCGCGCCGACGAAGCCGACCAGCCCTTACGGCGCCACCAAGCTGGCCGTCGACCACATGATCACGGGCGAGGCGACGGCCCACGGCCTCGGCGCGGTGTCCCTGCGCTACTTCAACGTGGCGGGCGCATATGGCGCGTACGGCGAGCGGCACGACCCCGAGTCGCATCTGATTCCCCTCGTGCTCCAGGTCGCCCAGGGCAGGCGCGACGCCCTCTCGGTGTACGGCGACGACTACCCGACCCCGGACGGCACCTGCATCCGCGACTACCTCCACGTCGCCGACCTGGCCGAGGCCCATCTGCTGGCGCTGCGGGCCGCCACCCCGGGAGAGCACCTGATCTGCAACCTCGGCAACGGCAACGGCTTCTCGGTGCGCGAGGTCGTCGAGACCGTCCGCCGGGTCACCGGCCACCCCATCCCGGAGGCGGTCGCCCCGCGCCGCGGCGGCGACCCGGCGGCGCTGGTGGCATCGGCGCGGACGGCGCGCGAGAAGCTGGGCTGGCACCCGTCCCGCGCGGACCTCGCAGGGATCGTCGCGGACGCATGGGAGTTCGCGCAGAGCATCGCGGAGGAACGGTAGTGGGGGCACGGACACAGCAGGTGCGGGACGACTTCGTCGGGCTGTACGGAGCCGAGCCGGAGGGCGTCTGGGCGGCGCCCGGCCGGGTCAATCTGATCGGCGAGCACACCGATTACAACGACGGCTTCGTGATGCCGTTCGCGCTGCCGCACACCACCCTCGCGGCCGTCTCGCGCCGCACCGACGGCGTGCTGCGGCTGCACTCGGCGAACACCGAAGACGCCGCGGGCGGTGCGGGCCGTACCGGCGGCGCCGGCGGGGTCGTGGAACTCCCGCTCGACGCGCTGGCCCCGGCGTCGGACCGGAACTGGACGGCATACCCCGCGGGCGTGGTCTGGGCCCTGCGCGAGGCGGGCCACCCGGTGACCGGCGCCGACATCCATCTGGCCTCGACGGTCCCGACGGGCGCCGGCCTGTCGTCGTCGGCGGCCCTGGAGGTCGTGGTCGCGCTGGCCCTCAACGACCTGTACGGACTCGGCCTCAAGCCCTGGCGGTTGGCCCGCCTGTGCCAGCGCGCCGAGAACGTCTACGTCGGCGCGCCCACCGGCATCATGGACCAGACGGCCGCCGCGTGCTGCGCCGAGAGTCACGCCCTGTTCCTGGACACCCGTGATCTGGCCCAGCGTCAGATCCCGTTCGATCTGGCCACCCAGGACATTCGCCTGCTGGTCGTCGACACCCAGGTCAAACACGCCCACAGCGACGGCGAGTACGGCAAGCGGCGGGCCGGCTGCGAGAAGGGCGCGGCCCTGCTGGGCGTGGACGCGCTGCGGGACGTGCCGTACGACGGGCTCGACGACGCGCTGGCCCGGCTCGGCGACGAGGAGGAGGTGCGCCGACTGGTGCGCCACGTCGTCACCGAGGACGAGCGGGTGGAGCGGGTCGTGTCCCTGCTGGAGTCGGGCGACGCCCGCGCCATCGGCCCCGTGCTGACCGAGGGCCACGCCTCCCTGCGGGACGACTTCCGCATCTCCTGCCCCGAACTGGACCTGGTGGTCGACACGGCGCTGGCGGCGGGCGCGCTGGGCGCGCGGATGACCGGCGGCGGTTTCGGCGGCTCGGCGATCGTCCTGGCCGAGGCGGGCGACGTCGACGCGATCACCAAGGCGGTCGAGGCCGCGTTCGCCACGGCCGACTTCACGGCGCCGCGCGTCTTCGCGGCGACCCCCGCGGCGGGCGCCCGCCGGCTGGTGTGACCAGCGGGATCAGCCCAGTCGCCTGGTCAGCGTGTACTCGGTGATCCCCGGCGGATAGTCGGGGATCACGCACACCACCTCGTAGCCCCGCCTGCGGTAGAACTCCGGGGCCTGGAAGTCCCAGGTCTCCACGCGGGCCGCCCGGCAGCCCCGGTCCTCACCGGCCAGCCGTTCGGCCTCGGTGAGCAGGCGCGTGCCGAGGCCCGCCCCGCGGCATGGCGCGTCGACCCAGAGGTAGGTCACATGCAGCCAGGCCGCCCAGGTGTGGCCGACCAGTCCGCCGGCCAGTCCGCCCGCCTTGTCCAGCGCCCAGACATGGAGGGGGACTTCGCGTTCGCCGGGGGTGCCGCGCAGGGCGGCCAGGACGGGGGACGCCGCCGTATTGGTCTCCCGCAGCCGGGAACGGAGCAGATTGCGTCGGGCCTTGTCGACTTCTGCCTCAATACGAAACATGCGGCACACCATAAACGCGTCGGGTGGCCCAGTTCTGCAAATTACCTTCCGCCGACGGCGCCCGGCCGTACCCTGATGAGCGGTGCCGGTGGGGGCCGGTGCTGATCAGGGGGCGAGACAGGCGGGTACGACGCCCATGGCGGGGGTAGCAGTGACTGCACGGCGGCGGCCGTGTGGCCGGTCCCGCCAGCCACAGCGTCGTATCCGCGAGGTCGTCGTTCCTCGGACCTTGGGGTATCCCCTGCTCTTCGGGAGCGTGGGGAAGGGGGTTTCATGGTTCGCATCCGAGTCCTGGTCGTGGACGACCACCGCATCTTCGCCGAGTCGCTCGCCGCGGCCCTGGCCGCCGAGCCGGACGTGGAGGTCGCCGCGGCCGGCAGCGGTCCGGCGGCGCTGCGCTGCCTGGAGCGGGCGGCCGGCGAGGGCCGCCGCTTCGATGTGCTGCTCGTCGACGCCGACCTGGGCGGCCATGTGCCGGGCGCCCGGTCGGCGGTGCCGGTGCAGGCGAGCAACGAAGAGGGGCTGGTGGACGGGATCTCGCTGGTCGCGGGCGTCCGTTCGGCACACCCCGGCGTACGGACCGTGGTCCTCGCCGAGCGGGACGACCCGCGCCGCGCCGCCCTCGCGCTCCAGGCCGGTGCCTGCGGCTGGGTCGCCAAGGACTGCTCGCTGTCGCGGCTGCTCAATGTCATCCGGGGCGTCCTGCGGGACGAGACGCATCTGCCGCCCGCGCTGCTCACCGGTGTACTGCGCGAACTGACCGCCGCCCGTAAGCACCGCACCGAGAGCGAGCGGCTGGTCGAGTCGCTCACCCCGCGGGAGCGGGAGGTGCTGCGCTGCATGGTCGCCGGGCTCGGCCGCAAGGCGGTCGCCGAGCGGCTGTTCCTGTCCCCGCACACGGTGCGCACCCATATGCAGAACGTCCTCGGCAAGCTGGGCGTCCACTCCACCCTCGCCGCCGTCGCCCTGGCCCGCCGCGCGGGAGTGGGACCGGTCGACCTGGAGCCCACCGGACGACTCAGGCCGGAGGAGACCAACAGCGCCTGACCGATCCGGCCGGGTGGTCTGGCGCCTGCGGCGGGCGGGCGGTGGGTCGGGGAGCGGACGCGGCGAGGGGCGCGGCTCGCCGGGTGCGGTCGGGCGCGGGGGAGTCGATGCGTGGCGAGTACGCGGCGGGGCGCGGTTGTCCGGAGAGGCTCGGGGAGTGCGCGTGGGCCCGCGGCAGTGGGCGGTCGGGGTGCGGATGTTACGGGGTGTGCGGCTCGTCGGGTGCGGTCGGGCGCGGGGGAGTCGATGCGTGGCGAGTACGCGGCGGGGCGCGGTTGTCCGGAGAGGCTCGGGGAGTGCGCGTGGGCCCGCGTCGGCGTGCGTCTTGCGATTCGGCCGGGTGGTCTGGCGCCTGCGGCGGCCGTGGGCAGGCGGAGAGGGGACGCGGCGGGCGCGGGGGTGCGTGTGGGCCCGCATCGGCCCGCCTGGTAGGCGCTGCGCGCAGCCGCTCGGGTGTTGTGCGTGGACGGGGCGCATCCGCAGCTGCCCTGTCTGCGGGAGGGTGGCACATCCGTCGAGGGGGCGTCCCCGTCCGCCGCGGAGCTGGTCGACGCCTGTGCCGGCGGGCACACGGTGGTGGTCGTCGCGACCGGCGAGGGCGAACCGGTGCGGGAGCGTCCGCCCGTGGCCGCCCTAACCGGGGATGTTGTCGAACGGGGCGGTCAACTGGCGTAGCAGCGCAGCCAGTTCGGTGCGCTGGGCGCGGGAGAGTTCCGCGAGGATCGCCCGCTCCTGTGCCAGCAGGCCCGCCAGCGCCTGGTCCGCGCGGTCCTGGCCCTCCCGGGTGAGGCGGACCAGCACACCGCGCCGGTCGCTGGGGTCGGGCAGCCGCTCGACCAGGCCCTTCTTGGCCAGCCGGTCGATGCGGTTGGTCATCGTTCCCGAGGTGACCAGGGTCTGGGTGAGCAGCTGCCCGGGAGAGAGCTGGTAAGGGTCGCCCGCCCGTCTGAGCGCGGTCAGGACGTCGAACTCCCAGGGCTCCAGATGATGCTCGGCGAAGGCCAGCCGGCGTGCCCGGTCCAGGTGCCGGGCCAGCCTGCTGACCCGGCTCAGCACCTCAAGCGGTTCCACGTCGAGGTCCGGGCGTTCCCGGCGCCACGCTGCGACCAGCCGATCGACCTCGTCCTCCATGCCGATCAGTGTAGTGGTTGTGTCGACATGAAGTCTCTTGGAGCCAAGTATCTTGACGTCAAGGCATATGGAGGGGAGAGTGGCGATGACAACGGTGTACGACTCCGAGGAGCCCGCCATGTCCCCCGCCGCCCCCACCTGGGACCCCGCCCAGTACCTCCGTCACGCCGGGCACCGCGCCCGCCCCTTCACCGACCTGCTGGCCCGCGTCCTCGACCCGCCCGCCGCCGTGCCCCGCATCGCCGACCTCGGCTGCGGCCCCGGCAACGTCACCCTGCTGCTCGCCGACCGCTGGCCCGCCGCGCACATCACCGGGTACGACAACTCCCCGCAGATGCTCGCCGACGCCCAGGCGCACGCCGGGCCCACGCCCGGCGGCGGGCGCCTCGACTTCGCCCACGCGGACGCCACCGACTGGGTGCCCGACGAGACCTACGACCTGATCGTCTCCAACGCCGCCCTCCAGTGGATCCCCGGCCACCTGGACGCCTTCCCGGCCTGGCTGGCCGCCCTCACCCCCGGCGGCACCTTCGCCTTCCAGGTGCCGCACAACATCGACGCGCCCCTGCACGCCCTGATGCGCGAACTCGCCGCCACCCCCCGCTGGAAGGCCCGCCTCGCGCACGTTCTGCGCCACGAGGACTCCGTCCACCTCCCCGGCGTCTACCTGGACCGCCTGGCCCGGCTCGGCTGCGCCGCCGACCTGTGGGAGACGACGTACTTCCACGTCCTGACCGGCGAGGACCCGGTCCTCGACTGGGTCAAGGGCACCGGGCTGCGGCCCGTCCTCACCGCGCTGGCGGACGACCCCGAGGCCGAAGACGCGTTCCTCGGCGACTACCGGGACCTGCTGCGGACGGCATACCCGAGCGCCGAGTACGGCACCGTCCTGCCCTTCAGGCGGCTGTTCGCCGTGGCCACGAAGCAGACACGGGCCTGATCGCCGCACACAGGCCCCGCCCTGCACACAGGGTCCCCGCACACAGGGCCCGCCCCGGGCTCAGGGTCACGACAGCGCCACGGACAGTGGCACGGGCAGTGGCACGGACAACGACACATACGCCGCCCGCCTCGCCGCCCACGGCGCGCCCACTGCCCGGGATCACGAGCCGCCGGGCCACCGGGCCACCGGCCCCTCCACGGCGCGGCCCCGGGCGGCCGGCCGGCTGGAGTTGCCGGAGCCCGTCCGGGAACCGTTCTAGGACTTGCGGTGCCCGATCAGCCGCGGCTTCTGCTCCAGGCCGTCCAGGCCGTGCCACGCCAGGTTCACCAGATGCGCGGCCACCTCCGCCTTCCTCGGACGGCGCACGTCCAGCCACCACTGGCCGGTCAACGCGACCATGCCGACCAGGGCCTGCGCATACAGCGGGGCCAGCTTGGGGTCAAAGCCACGGCTCTTGAACTCGCGGCCCAGGATGTCCTCCACCCGGGTGGCGATGTCCGAGATGAGAGAGGCGAAGGAGCCCGTCGACTGCGGGATGGGGGAATCGCGGACCAGGATCCGGAAGCCGTCCGTGTTCTCCTCGATGTAGTCGAGGAGCGCGAAGGCGGCCTGCTCGCACAGCTCGCGGGGATGGCCCGCTGTCAGCGAGCCGGTGACCATGTCCAGCAGGCGGCGCATCTCCCGGTCGACCACCACCGCGTACAGCCCCTCCTTGCCGCCGAAGTGCTCATAGACCACCGGCTTGGACACCCCGGCCTTCGCCGCGATCTCCTCCACCGACGTGCCTTCGAAACCTTTCGCCGCGAAAAGGGTGCGACCGATCTCCAGCAACTGCTGGCGGCGCTCGGCACCGGTCATACGGGTGCGACGCGCTCGCCGCGGCTTGTCGGGACTGGGGGTGCTGGAGTCGGTCGCCACGGCGTCAATCATGCCGTCTTCGCGGTCCCCGTCCCGCCTCGGGAGCCGTCTTCCCCGGTGTTGCGGCGTGAATCGATACGCGAGCGTGACGGCCAGCGCACGTCGTACGCCCAGCCGAGCCGCTCGAACCAGCGGATGAACCGTGCCGAGGAGTCCAACTGGCCCCGCTCCACACCGTGCCGCGCCGAGGTCGGGTCGGCGTGGTGCAGGTTGTGCCAGGACTCGCCGCACGACAGGACCGCCAGCCACCACACGTTCCCGGACCGGTCGCGTGAGCGGAACGGCCGCTTGCCCACGGCGTGACAGATCGAGTTGATCGACCAGGTCACATGGTGCAGCAGCGCCACCCGGACCAGGGACCCCCAGAAGAACGCCGTGAACACGCCGGACCAGGACATCGTGACCAGCCCGCCGATCAGCGCGGGCAGCAGCAGCGACACCACCGTCCACACGATGAACTGGCGGGAGATCGCACGAATCGCCCCGTCCTTGATCAGATCCGGCGCGTACTTGTCCTGGGGCGTCTGCTCCTCGTCGAACATCCAGCCGATATGCGCCCACCACAGGCCCTTGACCAGGGCCGGGACGGTCTCCCCGTAGCGCCACGGGGAGTGCGGGTCGCCCTCCGCGTCGGAGAACTTGTGGTGCTTGCGGTGATCGGCCACCCAGCGCACCAGGGGGCCCTCGACCGCCAGCGACCCCATGATCGCCAGGGCGATCCGCAGCGGCCGCTTCGCCTTGAACGAACCGTGGGTGAAATAGCGGTGGAAACCGATCGTGATGCCATGGCAGCCGAGGAAGTAGAAGAAGACCAGCAGGCCGAGGTCCAGCCAGCTGACCCCCCAGCCCCAGGCCAGCGGCACCGCCGCGACCAGCGCCAGGAAGGGGACGGTGATGAACAGCAGCAGCGTGATCTGTTCGATCGAGCGCTTCTGCTCGCCACCCAGCGTGGCGGACGGGAACGGCGGGTCGGTGGCCTTCTGGGCGTCGTCGATCACATCGGAACGCGTGGTCATGGGGTGTCCCCTGGGGGGTCGAGGGTAGAGGCGGGGTACGGGGCCGCCGGATCCGGTAGGAGGCCGGGTGGGCTTCCCTACGGTTCCGTAACCTACGGCGTCGTAAGTATGGCAGCGCCGCGTGCGGCGGCAAGAGCCCGTGAGCCTGCGCGTCCGCGTGGACACCTATCCTTGGAATCGGTCGGACAGCGCGGTCCGCTCTGATGTCTTCCCGGCTGACCCGCCCGTATGCGGCACCCGCCGCGCGGCGGACCACCGGGCCCCCACCCGGACGATCCCACCCGTCGCCCATCACCGCACTTCCCAAGAGTCGCCGACGCGACGCACTCCGGATTACTGCAAGGAGCCGCACCTGTGAGCAGTGCCGACGATCAGACCACCACGACCAGCACCGCACTGCGCGCCGACATCCGGCGACTGGGCGACCTCCTCGGCGAGACCCTCGTCAGGCAGGAGGGCACCGAACTGCTCGAACTGGTCGAGAGGGTCCGCCGCCTCACCCGCGAGGACGGCGAAGCCGCCGCCGAGCTGCTGCGTGGCACCGAACTGGAGACGGCCGCCAAGCTGGTCCGCGCCTTCTCCACCTACTTCCACCTCGCCAACGTCACCGAGCAGGTCCATCGCGGCCGCGAACTGCGGGCCCGCCGCGCGGCCGAGGGCGGCCTGCTCGCCCGCACCGCCGACCGCCTCAAGGACGCCGACCCGGAGCACCTGCGGCAGACGGTCGAGCACCTCAACGTTCGCCCGGTGTTCACGGCGCACCCCACCGAGGCCGCGCGCCGTTCCGTCCTCAACAAGCTCCGGCGCATCGCCGCGCTCCTGGAGACCCCCGTCATCGAGTCCGACCGCCGCCGCCACGACACCCGGCTCGCCGAGAACATCGACCTGGTCTGGCAGACCGACGAGCTGCGGGTGGTACGGCCCGAACCCGCCGACGAGGCCCGCAACGCCATCTACTACCTCGACGAACTGCACGCCGGCGCCGTCGGCGACGTCCTGGAGGACCTGACGGCGGAACTGGAACGCGTCGGCGTCCAGCTCCCCGACAACACCCGGCCACTCACCTTCGGCACCTGGATCGGCGGCGACCGCGACGGCAACCCGAACGTCACCCCCGACGTCACCTGGGACGTCCTCATCCTCCAGCACGAGCACGGCATCAACGACGCCCTGGAGATGATCGACCAACTGCGCGGCTTCCTGTCCAACTCCATCCGCTACACCGGCGCCACCGAGGAACTCCTCGAATCGCTGCGCACCGACCTGGAACTGCTCCCGGAGATCAGCCCCCGCTACAAGCGGCTCAACGCCGAGGAGCCCTACCGGCTCAAGGCCACCTGCGTCCGCCAGAAGCTCGTCAACACCAAGCAGCGGCTGGCCACCGGCACCCCGCACGAACCCGGCCGCGACTACCTCGGCACCGCCGAACTCCTCGGCGACCTGCGGCTCATCCAGACCTCGCTCAGGGAACACCGCGGCGGCCTGTTCGCCGACGGCCGCCTCGGCCGCAACATCCGCACCCTGGCCGCCTTCGGCCTCCAGCTCGCCACCATGGACGTACGCGAACACGCCGACGCCCACCACCACGCCCTCGGCCAGCTCTTCGACCGGCTCGGCGAGGAATCCTGGCGCTACACCGACATGCCCCGCGAGTACCGGGCCCGGCTCCTCGCCAAGGAACTGCGCTCCCGCCGACCGCTCGCGCCCACCCCGGCACCCGTGGACGCGGCCGGCGCGAAGACCCTCGGCGTCTTCCGGACCGTCAAGCGCGCCCTGGAGATCTTCGGCCCCGAAGTCATCGAGTCGTACATCATCTCGATGTGCCAGGGCGCCGACGACGTCTTCGCCGCCGCCGTCCTCGCCCGCGAGGCAGGCCTGATCGACCTGCACGCCGGCTGGGCGAAGATCGGCATCGTGCCGCTCCTGGAGACCACCGACGAACTGAAGGCCGCCGACACCATCCTGGAGGACATGCTCTCCGACCCGTCCTACCGGCGGCTCGTCGCGCTGCGCGGGGACGTCCAGGAGGTCATGCTCGGCTACTCCGACTCCTCCAAGTTCGGCGGCATCACCACCAGCCAGTGGGAGATCCACCGCGCCCAGCGCCGACTGCGCGACGTCGCCCACCGCTACGGGGTACGGCTGCGCCTCTTCCACGGCCGCGGCGGCACCGTCGGCCGCGGCGGCGGCCCCTCCCACGACGCCATCCTCGCCCAGCCCTGGGGCACCCTCGAAGGCGAGATCAAGGTCACCGAACAGGGCGAGGTCATCTCCGACAAGTACCTCGTGCCCTCGCTGGCCCGGGAGAACCTGGAACTGACCGTCGCGGCCACCCTTCAGGCATCCGCCCTGCACACGGCACCCAGGCAGTCCGTGGAAGCCCTCGCCCGCTGGGACGCCGCCATGGACGTCGTCTCCGACGCCGCCCACCGTGCCTACCGCGGCCTAGTCGAGGACCCCGACCTGCCGGCGTACTTCTTCGCCTCCACACCGGTCGACCAGCTCGCCGACCTGCACCTCGGCTCCCGGCCCTCCCGCCGCCCCGACTCCGGGGCCGGCCTCGACGGACTGCGCGCCATCCCCTGGGTGTTCGGCTGGACCCAGTCCCGGCAGATCGTCCCCGGCTGGTTCGGCGTCGGCTCCGGCCTCAAGGCCCTGCGCGAGGCCGGCCTCGACACCGTCCTCACCGAGATGCACGAACAGTGGCACTTCTTCCGCAACTTCATCTCCAACGTCGAGATGACGCTCGCCAAGACCGATCTGCGGATCGCCCGCCACTACGTCGACACCCTGGTGCCCGACGAGCTGCGGCACGTCTTCGACACCATCACCGCCGAACACGACCTGACGGTCCGTGAGATCCTGCGGATCACCGGCGAGGACGAACTGCTCGACGCCCAGCCGGTGCTGAAGCAGACCTTCGCCATCCGCGACGCCTACCTGGACCCCATCTCCTACCTCCAGGTCACCCTGCTGGGGCGGCAGCGCGACGCGGCCGACGCGGGCGAGCAGCCCGACCCGCTGCTCTCCCGCGCCCTGCTGCTGACCGTCAACGGCGTCGCCGCGGGCCTGCGCAACACCGGCTGACCCCGGCCGCACGACCGGGCGGTGCCCCCCCGCGCCCCCAGCCGGGGGCTCCGCCCCCCTCGGGCCGCCCCCCTGGGGCCGCCCGCCTGGGGGCGCCCGGGCATCGGGCCGCCCGGCCTT